>NZ_JBQQBO010000025.1:0-115833 GCF_052246905.1 Saccharopolyspora antiqui | reverse complement strand
CCGCCCCCCGCGGTTGTTCTCACGCACGACCCAATCGGAGCCCAACATGGGTCCCGTCAGGCAAGCGGGGGATCCCGGAGTCGAGAAGGCCTCTGCGGTTCCGCTACCCGCACCGCCGCGCGAGCCAAGATCACACACCGAGTTATTGAGAATGTCTTGCAATAGCACTTAAGGTTCAGGAGTGCTGAATCGTCGTGCCTCATTCGTCGCTGCTGCGGTCGTGCTGGGTTTGTCGGGGGCCGGTTGCGCCGCGCCTTCCGCGCCGGGGTCCGGGGATCCGGGGTCGATGCTGCTCGCCGATGGTTTCGAGCCGGAGAGCCTCAACCCGCTGCTGGGCTACGGAGCGGAAGGTGCGGCGAAGTTCTACGACGGGCTGCTGGCCTTCGACGGTCGGGCCGCGCTGCGCCCCGCGTTGGCCACCGGGGCACCGCAGTCCACAATGGACGCCAAGACCTGGACGGTCCAGCTCCGCGACGGCGTCCGCTTCCACGACGGCACGCCGTTGGACGCCGAGGACGTCGTCGCGACCTACCGGGCGGCGATCGACCCCGCCTACGCAGCCACGGTCAGCTCCGAGTTCGACATGCTCGCCGACGTCCGCGCACTCGACCCGCACACCGTGCGCTTCGACCTGAAGATCCCGTACGCCGCCTGGCCGTCGAAACTGGTGCTCGGCATCGTGCCGAGCGAGCAGCTGGCCGAGCCCGAGCCGCTGGAGAACTCCGGGCTCAACACCAAACCGGTCGGCACCGGCCCCTACCGGCTCGTCGAATGGCGGCAGGGTGACCAGATGACCTGGGAAGCCAACCGCGACTACTGGGGCGGCGCCCCGGCGATCGGCAAGGTGACCGTCGTCTTCGCCAAGGACGACAACACCCGCGCCCAACGCCTGGCCGCCGGCGAATTCGACGGCACGGTGCTGCCACCGGTGCTGGCCGAGAGCGTCGGTCGCGACGGCTACCGCACGGTGCACCACAGCACCGCCGACTACCGCACCATCGCGCTGCCGGGCACCCACCCGGTGGCCGGTGACCGCGCCGTGCGGCAGGCGCTGAACCTCGCGGTCAACCGCGACGGCATGATCCTGGCGCTGCTGGGCGGGCACGGCAAACCCGCCCACACCCCGATCCCGGAATCGATGGGCGCCAACTACGAACCCACCGCCCGCTTCGACTTCGACCCGCGGCGCGCCGGGCAGCTGCTCGACGACGCCGGATGGCTGCCCGGCGCGGACGGCATCCGGGCGCGCGGCGGGACTCGCGCCCAGTTCACCGTGCTGTACTTCGCCGACGACAGCCTGCGCAAGGACCTGGCCAGCGCGTTCGCCTCCGACGCCAAGGCGATCGGCATCCAGGTCGAGCTGGCCGGGGTGGATCGCTCGGCCGTTCCGGCGCGGCTGGCCACCGACGGGATCGTGCTCGGCGGCGGGAACCCGATGGACCCCGACCCGCAGGCCTACACCAGCCTGCATTCGTCGGTGATCGGCACCGGCACCTACAACAACCCCGGCCAGTACCGCAACGCCGAGGTGGACGCCGCGCTGGACCGCGCCCGGCAGGAGTTGGACCCGGCCCGGCGCGCCGAGTTCTACCGGCAGGCGCAACGCGCCTACGTCGCCGATCCGGGCCTGGTGTACCTGGCGTTCATCGACCACAGCTACGTGATGCGCGACGGCAAGTGGTCCGGCTACCAGCCGCCCGTCGAGCCGCACACCCACGGGACCACCTGGGGTCCGTGGTGGAACATCGAGTCCTGGAAACCGCAGGCATGAGCCGCGCGATCGGCCGCTTGGTGCTGCGGCGGATCGGGTTCGCCGCACCGGTGCTGGTGATCGTGGCCTTCGGCGTGTTCCTGCTGGCCGCGGCCTCGCCGTTCGACCCGGTCCACCAGTACTACGGCGTGCAGCTCTTCGGCGCGTCCGCCGCCGATGTCGCCGAGGTGCGGGCCCGGTTGGGGCTCGACGACCCCGTGCTGGTGCAGTTCTGGCGCTGGGTCGCCGGGGTGCTCGGCGGCGACCTCGGGGTGTCGCGGTCGTTCCGCCAGCCCGTCGCGCAGGTCGTCGCCGAACGTCTACCGTGGACGGTCCTGCTGGCCGCGACCGGACTCGCGCTGGCAGTGCTGCTCTCGCTGGTGCTGGGCACCATCGCGGCCTGGCGGCAGGGCGGCTGGCTAGACCGGTTCGTCACCGCAATCGGGCACGCGCTGGAAGGCGTGCCGCCGTTCGTGCTGGCGCTGCTGGCGATCGCGGTGTTCTCGCTGGGCTTGGGCTGGCTTCCGGTGGCGGGGCTGACCGATGCGGGCGCCGCGGTGTCGGTCGGGCAGGTCGCCGAGCACCTGGCACTTCCCGCGGTGGTGCTGGGCGTTTCCCAGTCTCCGTGGCTGGTGCTGCACGTCCGGCAGTCCATGCTGACCGCGTTGTCCGAGGACCACGTGACCGGGGCGCGCGCCCGGGGGCTCGCGGAAGGCGCCGTGGTGCTGCGGCATGCCTTGCCGACCGCGCTGCTGCCGTTCGTCACGCTGATCGGCGCGCGGATCCCGGAGCTGGTCACCGGTGCGGTGCTGGTCGAGGAGGTCTTCTCCTGGCCGGGCTTGGCCGCCGCCGTGGTCACCGCCGCGACCGCGGTGGACTACCCGCTGCTGGCGATCGTGACGTTGGTCGCCACGGCGGCGGTGCTGGCCGGATCGCTGCTCGCCGACATCGCCGCGATCGTGCTCGACCCGAGAGTGGTCGCCGATGGCTGAGTCCGCATCGACCAGAACCGCGCCCTGGCGGGCGGCGGGCCGAAGCCGCGTCGGGATGCCTCGGGCCCGGCTGTGGGGTGCGTCGGGCGCCCTCGCGGTTCTCGTGCTGGCCGCGATCGTGGTGCCCGCGATGTTCGGCAGCGAGTCCGTGCGCTACGACTCGATCCGGCTCGCACCGGCTCCGGCGCACCCCTTCGGCACCGACTCCGGCGGCCGGGACCTGTTCGTGCAGTCGATGTCCGGATTGCGGATCTCCTTGCTGGTGGCCGGATTCAGCGCTGCGGTGTCCACTGTGCTCGGTTCGCTGGTCGGTGCGGTGGCGGGCGCGGTCGGCGGGTGGGCCGACCGGCTGCTGATGCGCCTGGTGGACACCGTCAACTCGGTGCCGCACCTGCTGCTGGGCATCGTGATCGTCGCGCTGTACCGGGGGAGCCTGGTGGCGGTGATCCTCTCCATCGCCCTGACGCACTGGACGACCGTGGCGCGCATCGTGCGTTCCGAGGTGCTCTCCTTGCGGCAGCGGCCCTTCGTCGAAGCGGCGATCGCGGGCGGATCGTCGCGGTGGCGGATCCTGCGGCGGCACCTGCTGCCCGCGATCGTGCCGCAGGCCGCGCTGTCGGCCGTGCTGCTGGTGCCGCACGCGGTCTGGCACGAGACGGCGCTGAGCTTCCTCGGTCTCGGCTTGCCGCCGCACCTGGCCAGCATCGGCAACATCCTCGGCGACGGGCGGGACGCGGTGCTGCTCGGCGCGTGGTGGATCGTGCTGTTCCCGTCGCTGCTGCTGGTCGTCACGACGCTGGCGGTGTCCGGGTTGGCCGCGACCTGGCGCGATCTGGTGGTGCCGCGGCGGCGATCGGAGTTGGCGCTGTGACCGAACTGCTCGAACTCGACCGGCTTTCGGTGCGCTTCCTGCTTGGGCAGCGGGCCACGGTTCGGGCGGTGACCGACGCGACGCTGCGGCTGCGGCCCGGTCGGGTGCTCGCCCTGGTCGGGGAATCCGGGTGCGGCAAGTCGGTGCTGGCCGCGGCACTGCTGGGCTTGCTGCCCGGCAACGCCCAGGTGCGCGGCAAAGCCGTGCTGCGCGGCGGCATCGAGTTGCTGTCCGCGCCGGAAGCCGTGCTGGCCAGGCAGGTTCGCGGCCGGTTGATCGGCCTGGTGCCGCAGTCGGCCAGCACCCACCTGACCCCGGTGCGCACCGCGCGCAGCCAACTCGTCGAGACGATCCGCGCGCTCGGCGCCGCGACCGGAGCCGACCAACTCGCCGAACGGGTCGGGCTGAACCCCGCTGACCTCGACCGGTACCCGCACGAACTCTCCGGCGGCATGGCGCAGCGGGTCGCGCTGGCGCTGGCGCTGGTCGCCGACCCGCAGGTCATCCTCGCCGACGAGCCGACCACCGGGCTGGACCGGCCGCTGGTGCACCGCACCGTCGACCTGCTCGCCGAGGCCGCCACCGACGACCGCGCGGTGCTGCTCATCACCCACGACCTGGCCGCGGCGCGGCGGGTGGCCACCGACGTGGCGGTGATGTACGCCAGCCGCATCGTCGAGGCCGGGCCCGCCGAGGAAGTGCTCACCGACCCCTGGCATCCCTACACCGCGGGGCTGCTCGCGGCGCTGCCCGACGGCGGGTTCCGGCCGATCCCCGGCCACCCGCCGATGTTGACCGAACTGGACCGCATCGAACAGGAGTGGGGTTGCGTGTTCTGCCAACGCTGTCCGGAGGTGCCCGGATTCGCCCCCTGCACCGGTGATCCGGAGCTGCGCGAGCACGGTGACCGGTGGGTCGCCGCACATCCGCCGTGCTGAGCGCGACCGGCCTGGTCGCTGGCTATCGGCGCGGCGAACCGGTGCTCGACGGGGTCGACCTGGACGTGCCCAGCGGTGCGGTGGTCGGCCTGGCCGGGCCGAGCGGGTGCGGCAAGTCCACATTGGCCAGAGTTCTCGGGCTGCTGCACCAGCCGTGGGCCGGTCGGGTCGTCCTCGACGGCGACCCGGTCACCGGCTTCCGGCACACGACCCCGCGCGCGCAGCGCACCGCGATCGGCATCGTCTTCCAGCAGCCGCGGCCCGCCGTCGATCCGCGCTTCACGCTGCGCGAGATCGTCGCCGAACCGCTGCGCGCCACCGGCCGCGCCGATGACGTCGACGCGCTGGCCGATGAGGTGGGGCTGACCGCGGAACTGCTGTCCCGGCGGCCGCACGAGGTCAGCGACGGCCAGCTGCAACGGGCCTGCCTGGCGCGCGCGTTGGCGCTGCGGCCCCGGTACCTGATCTGCGATGAGATGACCGCGATGCTGGACGCGTCCACGACGGCCGCGCTGGTGCAGGTCGTGAACCGGCACGTCCACGAGCACGACACCGGGGTGCTGGCGATCAGCCACGACGAGGATTTGCTGCGGTGTTGGGCGGTGCATGTGGTTCGCTTGGGCCAGTCGATGTGACATGGTGGGGCCGAACGCGGTCGCGGGGGACCGCTCGAATGACGACGGATCCGAGGAGTCGACGTTGAGCGAGGGCGAAGGCACCACCTTCATGCAGTGGCGGGAACGGTCCCAGACGGAAGTCCGCGACGACCGGCCGAAGATGCGCGCGGTCATGATCACAGCCGCGATCGTGGTCGTCATCGGCATCGCAGTGGGATCCCTGATCCTGCTGATGTCCTAACCCCGCACCGCCGCGGGCGATGAGTTCGGAGTGAAGGGCACCTTCGACCGAGTAAGCCGGTCAAAGGTGCCCTTCACTCTTCATCCGATCGAGAACTCGCGATGGTGGGAGCCTTGGAGGTTGCGCGCCTTCTCAGGTTTCGGGTTCGTTGAGTCTGGTGACTTGTAGGCGGGCCACGCGGTGGCCGTCCATGGCGCGGACCGTGAAGCGGTGCCCGAGGGCTTCCACGTAGTCGCCTTCGGCCGGTACCCGGCCCAGGCGGCTGACGACGAAGCCTGCCACGGTGTCGTAGGGGCCTTCCGGCAGTTTTATCCCGGTCTGCTGCTCGAAATCGCTGCGGTGCAGCAGACCGTCGGTCTCGAAGCTGCCGTCCGCCCTGGGCCGGACCGGGATGGCACTGGGGTCGTACTCGTCCCAGATCTCGCCGACGACCTCCTCCACCAGGTCCTCGACGGTGACGATGCCCGCGGTCCCGCCGTACTCGTCCACCACCACCGCCAGGTGCCCGCCGCCGCGCCGCCGCATCTGCGTCAACGCGGCCAGCACCGGCTTGCTCGCCGGTAGCGCGGTCACCGGCCGCGTCAGGTCGCCGACGGTGCGCGCCGCAGCGCCGTTGTCGTGCGTGGTGGTGAGCAGGTCGCGGACGTGGATGAACCCGACGACGTCATCAGCGGTGTCCCGGATGACCGGGTACCGCGAATGCGGCTTGCCCGCCACCTCGTCGATCGCATCGGCCAACGACATGGTGTGGTCCAGGAAGTCCACCTCGGTGCGCGGCACCATGACCTCGCCGAGTACCCGGTCGGTGGCCCGGAAGGCGTCGCTGAGCAGCCGCCGCTCCTCGACGGTCAGCTGCTCGTTGGTGCGCACCATGTCCCGCAGCTCTTCCTCGCTGACCTTGTCCGAGGCGGCGCGCGGGTCGATGCCGATCAACCGGACCACCGAGTTGGTGGACTTCGACAGCAGCCAGATCAACGGCCGCGACAGCGCCGCCAACCGGTCCAGCACCCCGGCGGTGACCAGCGCGACGGCCTCCGTCCGCTGCAGCGCCAGCCGCTTCGGGGCGAGCTCGCCGAGCACCAGCGACAGGTACGACACGAACAGCGTCACCACCACCAGCGCCAGCGACGCGGCCAACCCGATCGGCAGGCCCCAGCCCGTCAGCACCGGCTCGATGCGCACCGCGATCGTCGCGCCGCCGTAGCTGGAGGCGAAGAACCCGGCGAAGGTGACGCCGATCTGCACCGCGGACAGGAACCGGTTGGAGTCCTCCCGGAGCTTGGCCACCCGAGCACCGCGCCGGTCGCGCTCGGCGAGCTTGCGGACCTGGCTCTCGCGCAGCGAGACCAGCGCGATCTCCGCAGCCGCGAAGTAGCCGCCGAACAGCACGAACAGCAGCACCAAAGCGACGTTCCACGCGACGCTGTCCATCTTCCGATTCTTTCATTTCCGGTGGTCGCGGGCTGTTGGAGCCGAGCCGGGCGAGAGCGGTTCCGCGCCGATCTCGCTGCGCCCAGCGGCTGAGCGCCCGCGAGGACAGGCGCTAGGAGGTTGCTCGCCAGTACTGGCGCTTCCGCTCGTCGCGGACCAGGATTCCGCGGTTGGCGAGTTCGGTGCGCAGCAGCGCCGCTTCCTTCCCGTCGCGCTTGCGCAGCGCGCGGTCGCGGGCGGCCAGCAGGGTGTTGATCCGCAGCGACAGTTCCGGCGTGTCTTCGACCCACAAGCTGTAGTGGCCCGCGAACGGATCCTTGTCGCGCCACGGGTAGCGGTGCTCGGTGAAGGCCCGGCGCAGCGACCGCTTGTCCAAATCGGACTTCTGCCGAACCAGCTCGGCACCGGAGTCGTCCAGCAGCACCAGGTGCTTGCCGTCCACGAAGACCGAACCGATCCCGGCGCGCTCGACGTGCTGCTGCGACCGCCCGACGGCCAGCGCCACCTGCTGCGCGGAAACCGTGACGGCGAGCCGCTCCTGCGCCATCAGCCCGGCGAACCCGACGCCGATGATCGCGCCGATGGCGATCGCCCCGACCGTGCCCCACGGATCCGGCGCCGATGCGGCCAGCTCGAACACGCCCTGGAACGGTGCCCACGGCAGCGCGGCGACCCAGGTCGACACCAGCCGCAGCAGGAACACGACCAGCGCCCCCAGCAACGGGCAGAAGATCCACGAGCCGCGCCGGATGAACGCGTGCTCGGCGACGGTGGTGGCGTCGGGGTCTGCGGCCATGCGGCCATTATCCCGTCGTGGGTGTGCGGCCTGGCGCCACCGCGAGAACGGGCCCGGGGCGCTGGTCGCACCCCGGGCCCGGTTTCCCCTCATCTCCGGATCAGGCGCCTGCCTCGCGGAGCAGGATGTCCACCGCGCCGTCGTTGCGGGCGGTCTCCTGCTGGATGACCTCGTCGGGCGGGTAGAAGCCGTCGATGCCGCCACCCTCGGCCGGGTACATCTCGAAGGTGAAGGCCAGGATTCGGTGCTGGCCCCACATCCAGTCCAGGCTGTCGCCGTCGGTGATGTAGAGGTCGCTGGACTGCTGCGGCGTGTAGCCGTTGGAGCCGGCCATCTCGCCGCCGATCCGGGCGAACCTGTCGTACTCCTCCTGCGTCATACCGTCGGTGACGTCGTCGAAGGTGTGCCCGAACGGCCACAGCACCAGCTCGGAGTAGGTGTGGAAGTCGATCGCGGCCTTGATCTGCTGCGTGCCGCCGACCACCCGCGAGTCGATGAAGTCGCGCATCGCCGCGGTTTCCGGAGCCGACCACTCGGCGGTGCCCCGGTAGGTTTCGGCGTCCGGGTTGTCGCTGGAGCCGCCGCAGCAGCCCCACAGATAACCCCAGTTGCGGTTGAGGTCGGTGCCGGTGTCCTGCCGGTTCTTGCGCCAACCCTGGTACTGGCCGGACTCCACGTCGTAGATCGAGCCGTCCGGGTTGACCACCGGGATCACCCAGATCTCCCGGTTGTCGACCACGTCCTTGATGGCCGGGTCGGTGTAGTTGTCGGTGAACCGCTGAGCGATGTGCAGGCACATCTCGGTGGTCAGGTGCTCGCGGGCGTGCTGGTTGCAGTTGAAGAGGACCTCGGGTTCGTCCTCGTCCTGCGCGACGTTGTCGCTGATCTTCAGCACCGGGATGTCACGGCCCTCGAAGGACGTGCCGATGCTGGACTTCGCCGCGATGTCGGGGTGTTCGCTGACCGTCGCGTCGAGCTCGGCGACCATCTCGTCGTAGTTGTGGAAGCCCTGGTCGTCGGGCGGGAAGTCACCTGGCACCCGCTCCGTGCCGCTGAGCTGCTGCAGCGCCTCGGCGACCTTGGTCTCCTCCCGCAGCGCGAACCCGGCGGCCCGCAGCTGTTCGGCCTGGGCCGCGGTGGCCTCCACGGTCGCCACGCCCGCGGACACCGAGAGGACCTGGGCACCGGTGCGGTTGATCTCGGTTCGAGTCTGGCTGTCGGTGTTGGGGACGGTGTAGATGGCCGAGTCCTGGGCGGCGGTGGCGGTCGGCTCTGCGGACACGCTGGCCTGGATCGGTGCCAGCAGGACCAGGCATGCGGCGGCCGCCACCGCCACAGCCCTGCGCCGGGAGCTGAACATCGGGTCTCCGATCGATCACTGGTTGTGATGTTGGAAGGTTGGAGGAGCGACCCGATGTTGGCAAGCCACTGGCGAACAATGGTCTGCTGTTGACATTTTCCCATTTCGGGCGGGCGGGGCTGGCGGCCGGGAAGCAGGTTCGCGGACGGCCCGGACCGGCGACGATTACCCTGGTCGTGTAGCCCCGGGGACTGAAAGGACGCTCATGCTCACCCGTACCGACCTGCGCGGTCGTGTTCCGTCCACGTCGAAGCTGCGCGCGACGCTGCCGCGCGCCGAAATGGACGTCGAGCACGTGCTGCATCTGGTTCGGCCGGTGATCGAGGCGGTCCGCGACCGCGGGGTGGATGCGGTCCTGGAGTTCACCGAGAAGTTCGACGCGGTTCGACCGGAACGGGTGAGGGTGGCGGCCGCGGAGCTGCGCCGCGCCCTCGACGAGCTCGACCCGGCGGTGCGCGCCGCCCTGGAGGAGTCGATCGCCCGCGCCCGCAAGGTGCACGACGACCAGCGGCGCACCGACACCACCACGCAGGTGGTGGCCGGTGGCACGGTCACCGAGCGCTGGGTGCCGGTGGCCCGGGTCGGCCTCTACGCGCCGGGTGGGCTGGCGGTCTACCCGTCCAGCGTGGTGATGAACGTGGTCCCGGCGCAGGCCGCCGGGGTGGAGTCGCTGGTGGTGTGCAGTCCGCCACAGGTCGAGTTCGGCGGTCTGCCGCACCCGACGATCCTGGCCGCCGCGCAACTGTTGGGCGTCGAGGAGGTCTGGGCGGTCGGCGGCGCGCAGGCGGTGGCGTTGCTGGCCTACGGCGGCCACGACACCGACGGCGCGGAGCTGCTGCCGGTCGACCTGGTGACCGGGCCGGGCAACGTCTACGTGACCGCCGCCAAGCGGCACCTGCGCAGCCTGATCGGCATCGACTCGGAGGCCGGGCCCACCGAGATCGCGGTGCTGGCGGACGAGACGGCGGACCCGGTGCACGTGGCCGCCGACCTGATCAGCCAGGCCGAGCACGACACGCTCGCCGCGAGCGTGCTGGTGACCACCTCGCCTGCGCTGGCCGACGCGGTGGACGCGGAACTGCAGCGCCAGGTGGCGCAGACCAAGCACACCGAGCGGATCAGCACCGCGCTGCGCGGTCGGCAGTCCGGCTGCATCTTGGTGTCCGATGTGGACGACGGGCTTCGGGTGGTGGACGCCTACGCCGCCGAGCACCTGGAGATCCAGACCGAGGACGCCGATGCGGTGGCCGCGCGGGTGCGCAACGCGGGCGCGATCTTCGTCGGCCCGTACGCGCCGGTGTCGCTGGGCGACTACTGCGCCGGTTCCAACCACGTGCTGCCGACCGGCGGCTGCGCGCGGCACTCCTCCGGCCTGAGCGTGCAGAGCTTCCTGCGCGGCATCCACGTGATCTCCTACAGCGAGCAGGCGCTGCGCGACGTCGCCGACAACGTGGTCGCCCTGGCCAACGCCGAGGACCTGCCCGCGCACGGTCAGGCGATCACCGCCCGCTTCTCCCGCTGACGCGCCCGAAAACCGGAGGTAGAACTCATGAGTGACGTGCTCGGCGCCGACACCACGCTGGCAGACCTGCCGCTGCGGGACGATCTGCGCGGCCGCAGCCCATACGGCGCGCCGCAGCTGGACGTCTCGGTTCGGCTGAACACCAACGAGAACCCCTATCCACCACCGCAAGAACTCGTCGAAGACGTGACCGCCGCGGTGCAGCAGGCCGCTGCGGCGCTGCACCGCTACCCGGACCGCGACGCCAAGGCGCTGCGCGCCGACCTGGCCGCCTACCTGACCACGGCGACCGGCGTGTCGCTGGCGATGGAGAACGTGTGGGCCGCCAACGGCTCCAACGAGGTGCTGCAACAGATCCTGCAGGCCTTCGGCGGGCCGGGACGCACCGCGCTCGGCTTCGAACCGTCGTACTCGATGCACCCGATCCTGTCGGCGGGCACCCGCACCGACTGGCTGCCCGCACCGCGCCGCGCCGACTTCAGCCTGGACGGCGCGCAGGCGGCCCGGATCGTCGCCGAGAAGCAGCCCAGCGTGGTGTTCGTGACCAGCCCGAACAACCCCACCGGGCAGTCGGTGTCGCAGGACGATCTGCGGGCCGTGCTGGACGTCGCGCCCGGCGTGGTCGTGGTGGACGAGGCGTACGCGGAGTTCTCCGCGCGGCCCAGCGCGATCGAGCTGATCGAGCAGTACCCGGCGAAGGCGATCGTCAGCCGCACGATGAGCAAGGCGTTCGCGTTCGCCGGTGGTCGGCTCGGTTACCTGGCCGCCGCCCCGGCGGTGATCGAAGCCCTGCTGCTGGTCCGGCTGCCGTACCACCTGTCGGCGGTCACCCAGGCCGCCGCGCGCGCCGCGCTGCGGCACGCCGATGCCACCCTCGGTTCGGTGCGGGCGCTCATCGGGGAGCGCGATCGGGTGGTGGAAGCGTTGCGGGAGCAGGGTTTCGCGCCGGTGCAAAGCGATGCCAACTTCGTCCTCTTCGGACGGTTCGCGGACGCGCGCCGGGCCTGGCAGCGCTACCTGGACGCCGACGTGCTGATCCGCGACGTCGGCATCCCCGGCTACCTGCGGGTCACCATCGGTACGCCGGAGGAGAACAACGCCTTCTTGGCGGCGAACAAGGTCGTGAGCGAGGAGATTGAGCAGTGACATTCCAACCGGGGACCCGCGTCGGCCGGGTCGAGCGCGCCACCAAGGAATCCTCGGTGCTGGTCGAACTCGACCTCGACGGCACCGGCCAGGTGGACATCGACACCACGGTGCCGTTCTACGACCACATGCTCACCGCGCTGGGCACCCACGCGGCGTTCGACCTCAAGGTGAAGTCGACCGGGGACATCCACATCGACGCGCACCACACCGTCGAGGACACCGCGATCGTGCTCGGCCAGGCGCTGCGGCAGGCGCTCGGCGACAAGAAGGGCATCCGCCGCTTCGGCGACGCGTGGATCCCGATGGACGAAACCCTCGCGCACGCGGCGGTGGACGTCTCGGGCCGCTCGTACTGCGTGCTGACCGGCGAACCGGAGCAGTACAATAGCTTCACCATCGGCGGCAACTACCCGTTCGTCCTCAACCGCCACGTGTTCGAGTCGCTGGCCTGCCACGCCCAGCTCAACCTGCACGTCCGCGTCATCCACGGCCGCGACCCCCACCACATCGCGGAAGCCCAGTACAAGGCGATCGCCCGAGCCCTCCGAGCAGCGGTCGAACCCGACCCCCGCTTCACAGGCGTCGTACCTTCCACGAAGGGCGCCCTGTGAGGTGATTTTTTCGAGGTGAAGGGCACCTTTGACCGGCAAAGTCGGTCAAAGGTGCCCTTCACTCTTCCCCCTTTGGTATGACAGTGCGGAGGGTGGCGTGTTCGCCGCACTGCTGTTTCGAGGGGGATTCGCCGGTGGCCCGTCAGGAACGTCCGCTGCGGGATTTCGCGGTGCTGCTCTACGGAGCCGGGTTGGGGTTCCTGACGAACCTGGCGACCAACAGCGCGGATGGTTGGGGGCCGCCGTTCACCTTGATCCGCGACCACTCCGAGTACCTGCTCGGCGCTGGCGTGGTGGTCCCCGCCGCGTATTACGTGTGGCGGCAGCGGAAACTGCGCACCGAGCACGACTGGGACGCGAGCAAGCAGGGCAATCCGTATCCGGGCTTGCAGTCCTTCGGGCCGGAGCACGAGACCGTCTTCTTCGGCCGCGACCGGGCGATCCGGGATCTGTACGAGAAGCTGGACACGCCAGGCGGCGCGCCCGAAGACCGGTTCCTGCTGGTGGCCGGGGCTTCTGGATCGGGCAAGTCGTCGCTGGTCAACGCCGGATTGGCCAGCCTGCTGCGGCGTCGGCACTGGTGGCTTAGCGCGCCGATCGCGCCCAACCGGGATCCGTTCGGCTCGTTGGTACATGCATTGCACGGCGAGGTCCCGAAGTCCGAGGGTGATGCACTGGTCCGGCAGCTGCGGGCGGAAGGTCGGCGGGCCCTGGGGCGGCTGCGGAGAACCGATGATCCGCGCTCGACGCACCCCGAAGCGCTGAACGCCCTGTTTCGCCCAGCGCTGAGCGCGAACCGGCCCACGGTGCTGCTGCTCGACCAAACCGAAGAGCTCGTGACGCAGGTCGACGCCCAGACCCGCCAGGAGTTCATGGCACTCCTGCACGCTGTCCTGGCCGATCATCGGCGCCTCCACGTGGTGGCGACGATGCGCGCCGAGTTCATCGCGGACTTCCTGACGGAACCCAGCGGGGCGCTGGGCCGGCTGGCGTATGGGACCGGGGCCGGGGAGGTCCGGGTACGGCTTCCGTGGGAGACCGGCTCCACCGTGCTGACAGGATTTCTCGCCGAGGTGCGCTCGCTCGCGTGGTCCGGTGGCCTGCTGGCCGGTTGCGATGCCCGGGGCGAGGTCCGGACATTCGATACGATCGCCGGTGAATCGCATGCCGTGCACGTGCATTCGGGCCCTGCGACATCCGTTGCGTGGTCCCGGGATGGCTGGCTTGCCAGCAGCGGACTCGACGCTGTCCAAGTATGGGATCCGGCGGGCAAGAAGACCGAGGTTCTCCGCAACCGGGCCGCGCGCCTCGTTACGTGGACGCGTGATGGGAAATTGGCGGTCGCTTTGCCAAGACAAGGGCGCGACACCGTTGAGCTCTGGGATCGGGAGAGCGGACGGCTCCGGACCTTGGCACGCGTCGAGAGCCACGTCAGATCCATGCATCCGGCACCGGAGGGGAAGCTCCTGGTCTGCCAGGGCATGTACAAGTCGGACCTGCTGAGGACCGATCTCGGCCCGTGCTCGGAACGCAGGCCCGGGGTATCCGTGATAGCTGGCGCCGTACACGGTTCGTCGCTGTTGACGTTGGGGGCCGACGGGCGGCTTCGTGAGTCCACTGTGGATGATCCCGATTCTGCGCGGGTAGTACTGGAAGCGGACTCCGGCGGAGCCGATCGTGCGGCCCGGGGCCACGGTGGGTGGGTGACCAGTGTCGCCGTGTCGGCGACGGGGTTGGTCGCGGTCAACGACCTCGACGAAGACCTCCGCGTGTGGGACGCGACGAGCGGAACTTCGCACCGCATTCCGGATAGCGGCGAGGTGAGCGCGGTGACCTGGTCGCCCGGCGGCGTGCTGACCTACGGGCCGCATGAGGGAACGATCAAGGCCTGGAAGTCCGGCGAGACCAAGCAGCTGACCGGCCAGGTCGGCGATGTCCGCGCCGTGGCCTGGAACGACGGCGGTGTGCTGGCGTTCGGGGGCCGGGATGCCGTCGTGCGGCTGTGGGACTCGACGACTATGCGGGTGCGTGAGTTGAACCGGCACGGCGCGACGGTGCGTTGCCTGCGGTGGCTGGACGACCGACGCCTGGTTAGCGGTGCGCACGATGGGTTGTTCATCTGGGACACCGTCGAGGCGCAAGTGCTCACCGTCGCCGACGCGGTACCCACCTACCGCCTGACCTGGGCGCCGGGACGGCCGCTGATCAGCGCCGACGACGAGGGCCGAATTCGGTTGTGGGATCTGGAGACTGGGCATGTCTTCGTGACCCTGTCAGCGCACGACGGTTACATCACGGTGCTCGACTGGCTCGACGGAAAGCTGGTGAGCGCGGGAACGGACGGCCGGATCCTGACGTGGGACCTAGACGCGGACGTCGAGACATTGCTGCGCGAGGCCGATGTCCGGAATATCCGACGGCCCGACTACGGACAACTCGCCAGTTTCGGGCTGGTCTGATCCCACCGGCGCGGACGGCCAGATCCGCACCTGGGAATGCGATACCGACGTCGAGCGCGTGTTGCGCGACGCGGACGAGCCCGGCGTTCGCCACCTGACCGCCGAGGAACGCGCCCGCTTCGGCCTCATCTAGTCCACCCCTAGGGCGGTGTCAATTTCTCTCGCGAAATTGACGCGTCGCGCCTTGTGATCACTTAGCGTGTTGGTGAAGATGCCTGCCGTTGCGCCGTTTGGCTGACACGGGTGGTTCATCGATGCGTCACTACGGGGTCTCCCCGGCTTGGTTTTCATCGGTAACGATTTCTTGTTGTGACTGAGGTTTCTCGACGTCGGGTGCTCGCCGGTGCTGCCGGGGTGGTTGGTGGTGCCGCCGCTGCTTCGCTGCTGCCGCCCTCGCTGCACCGCGCCATGGCGCGGCCCGCGCCCGCTGGCGGACTCGATGCGATTGAGCACGTCATCGTGCTGATGCAGGAGAACCGTTCCTTCGACCACTACTTCGGCACGCTTCGCGGCGTGCGCGGCTTCGGCGACCGGCAGCCGCTGCGGCAGCCCGACGGCCGGTCCGCGTTCCAGCAGCCCGCCCCCGGCGGTGAGGTGCTGCCGTTCTCGCTGCGGCAGGGCGCCGAGCGCGAGGGACGGCCGGTGTCGGACATCCAGTACCTCGGTGCCCTCGACCACAGCTGGGAGGGCAGCGGGAAGGCTTGGGCGCGCGGCTGGAACAACGACTGGGTCGCCGCCAAGACCGCCGCCACCATGACGCACTACGAGCGGCACGACATCCCGCTGCAGTACGAGCTGGCGGACACCTTCACCATCTGCGACGCCTACCACTGCTCGGTTTTCGGCTCCACGAACCCGAACCGCAACTACCTGTGGACCGGCACGACCGGCTACGAGCCCGGCACCACCGAGCGCGCAGTCACCAACGCCGCCTACGACTACGACCACAGCGGCTACGACTGGACGACCTACCCGCAACGGCTGGAGAAAGCCGGGCGGTCCTGGCAGATCTACCAGGAGTGGGACAACTTCACCGACAACGCGGTCGAGTACTTCAAGCCGTTCAAGGCGATCGGGCACCAGATGCTCGCCGGGGTGGACGGGAACTTCCGCACCACCGAGGAGTTCTACACCGCGCTGTTCGACAAGTCCGCCGAGGAGCAGCAGCGACTGCTCAAGCAGCTGGCGGCGGGCCGGGCGGGTTTGACCGACGCCGAGCGGAGCCTGTTCGACCGCGCGATGTACCGCAGCGAACCGGACACGCTGGTCCAGCGGCTCCGGGACGACATCAAGGCCGACCGGCTGCCCGAGGTGGTCTGGCTGGTTCCCTCCGCCGTGGACTCCGAACATCCGGGCAGTTCGACGCCGGTCGGCAGCGCCAATCTGATCTACGACGTGCTGGATGCGATCGCGGATCCGAAGGTCTGGTCGAAGACCGTGCTGCTGCTCAACTTCGACGAGAACGACGGCTACTTCGACCACGTGCCGCCGCCGGTGCCGCCGGTGCCGCCGAAGCCGCAGTCCGGCGGTGGTGACGACTACTTCGACGGGCAGCCGATCGGGCTCGGCCCGCGGGTTCCGATGACCGTCGTGTCGCCGTGGACGATCGGCGGTTTCGTCAACTCGGAGCTGTTCGACCACACCTCGGTGCTGCGCCTGCTGGAACGCTGGACCGGTGTCGCGGAGCCGAACATCAGCTCCTGGCGGCGCGCCGTGTGCGGCGATCTGACCTCGGTGTTCGACTTCCGGCGCAGCGCCAAACCGCCGAAGCCCACTGAGCCGGGCCCGGTGCCCGAGCCGATCGAGCGCTGGCACCCCGAGCCGCCCGCGGAGCAGAACCTCCCGTTGCAGGAGTCGGGGCGGCGACCGGCGCGCGCCCTGCCGTACCAGCCGCAGGTTTCCGGCGCGGTCGGCGGCGCGGTGGTGGCGTTGCGGCTGGGCAACGTCGGTTCCAGCGCCGCGCACTTCACCATCTACCCGTACGCCGGGGAGTTGCCGGAACCGTCTCATGTGGACGTTCGTGGCGAGCAGGTGGTGAACGTGCCGGTGCGCGAGGAGTACCGGCTCGCGGTGCAGGGGCCGAACCGGTTCTGGTTCGAGCTGAGCGGATCGCGCGGCGGCCGGGCCTCGGGTGTCGACGTGCAGACCCGGCACACCGCGCGCGGCCTGGCGCTGGAGCTGCGCAACGGCGGTGCGCAGGACATCACGCTGCGCCTGCGGTCGCTGGGCTACGCCAACCACGAGGAGCAGGTCAGGGTGGCCGCCGGTGGCGCCCAACCGCTGGAGTGGCCGACGGACCACGGCTGGTACGACGTGGAGATCACCACACCGCAGGACACCTCGTTCCGCCGCCGCATCACCGGCCGCGCCGAGAACGGCGAACCCGGCGTCACCGGCTGACGCGACACCACCAGGTGATTCCAACACGGGTGAAGGGCACCTTTGACCGAGTAAGCCGGTCGAAGGTGCCCTTCACTCCAGTACGTCAGCTCGCGGTTGTGGCTGGGGTTTTGTCGGTGTCGGGGTGGGCTTCGTCTACGAAGGAGCGTTCGTTGAAGGGTTCTTCGCCGGAGAAGACCTTCTTCATCTGGTCGCGGTCGAGTTCGTTGGTCCACGATCCGATCAGGACGGTGGCCACCGCGTTGCCCGCGAAGTTGGTCACCGCGCGGGCCTCGGACATGAACCGGTCGATGCCCACGATCAGCCCGACGCCATCCAGCAGTTCGGGGCGGTGCGACTGCAACCCACCGGCCAGCGTGGCCAACCCGGCGCCGCTGACCCCGGCCGCGCCCTTCGAGGCGACCATCATGAACAGCAGCAGCCCGATCTGCTCGCCGAGCGACAGCGGGTCGTCGAGCGCGCTCGCGATGAACAGCGACGCCATGGTCAGGTAGATCATGGTGCCGTCGAGGTTGAACGAGTAGCCGGTCGGCACGGTGATGCCCACCACCGGCTTGCTCACCCCGAGGTGCTCCATCTTCGCGATCAGCCGCGGCAGCGCCGCCTCCGACGAGGACGTTGACACGATCAGCAGGAACTCGCGACTCAGGTAGCGCAGCAGCGCGAAGATGTTGACCCGCGCGAACGTCCACAGGATCGGGCCGAGCACCACGAACACGAACAGCAGGCAGGTGGTGTAGAAGCCGAGCATGATCACGGCCAGGCTCTTGAGCGCCTCGATCCCGGTCGCGCCGACGACCGCCGCGATGGCGCCGAACGCGCCGACCGGAGCCGCCCACATCACCATCGCCAGCATCTTGAACACCAACCGCTGCACGTGCTCGACGCCGCGCAGGATCGGTGTGCCCTTGTCGCCCATGGCCTGCAGCGCGAATCCGGCCAGCAGCGCCACCAGCAGGGTCTGCAGCACCTGACCCTCGGTCAGCGACGACACCAGGGTGTGCGGGATGATCCCGAGCAGGAAGTCCGTGGTGCTCTCGGCTTCCGCACCGGCCTGCTCGGCGCCCTGGCCGCGCAGCGCCTCGGTCAGGTGCAGGCCCTCGCCCGGGTGCAGCACGTTGCCCACCAGCAGGCCGATGACCAGCGCCACCACGGACATGCCCAGGAAGTACATCAGCGCCAGGCCACCGACCTTGCCGACCTTGGCGGCTTTGCGGACGCTGCCCACGCCCAGCACGATGGTGCAGAAGATGACCGGTGAGATCATCATCTTGATGAGGTTGACGAACCCGGTGCCCAGCGGCTTGAGGGCCTCGCCGAAATCGGGGGTGAGGAAGCCGACGGCGATACCGGCCAGGACCGCGACGATCACGGCGATGTACAGGTAATGCGTTCGATCTCGACGGCTTGTCGTCGCAGCGTCGTTGCTTGCCACTGTTGCGCTCCTAGTGGGCTACCGAGTAAATACTCGAACCACCCGTGTCCCAAGTCACGGTGTGGCCGGGACACACTCTCTGCGCCGGGTATCGTCATCGTCACGGTTCTGTTCATTGTGTTCATGCCTTCGTCATGGGTCCGTCATGCCTTCAGCCGATGACCGCAACTGGTTCGGCCGCGTCCGGCCGCGGTGGAGTCTGGCCCGCCAGCTGTTCGTGTTGCAGGTGGTCGTGGTCGCCGTCGTCGTGCTCGCGGGCGCCGGGTTGGCCTGGTACGACGCGCAGCAGCGCAACGAGGACTGGGCGCGGGACAAGGTCGTCGCGGTGGCCCGCACCCTCGCCGCGCAGCCCACCGTCCGGGACGGGGTGACCGCGTCGGACCCGCCCGCCACCCTGCAGCCGTTGGCCGAAGAGGTGCGGCACGACACCGGGGTCGACTTCATCACGATCATGTCCCCGGAAGGCATCCGCTACACGCACCCCGATCCGAGCCGCATCGGGCAGCTCTTCCTCGGCCACATCGATCAGGCCGTGGCCGGGCAGGTGTTCACCGAGACCTACACCGGCACGCTCGGCCCGTCGGTGCGCGCGGTGGTGCCGGTCTACGACGACGCGCACCAGTTGCGGGGGCTGGTCTCGGTCGGGATCACGGTGCGGCTGCTCACCGCCGAACTGCGCGAGCAGGTGACCGCGCTGGCGCTGGTCGCGGCGGGGGCGCTGCTGGTCGGCGGACTGCTGACGTACCTGGTCAGCGAGCGGATCCGCCGCCACACGCACGGTCTGCGACCTACCGAGCTCAGCCGCATGTACGAGTACCACGACGCGATTCTGCATGCGGTGCGCGAAGGTTTGCTGCTGGTGGCGCCGTCGGGGCAGGTGACGTTGTGCAACGATGGTGCCGCTGCGCTGCTCTCCATGGATCCCGTCGAAACCGAAGGCAGGCACGTGTCCGAACTCGGCCTGCCGAAGTCCCTTGTGGACACGCTCGGCGCGGGGCGCATGGTGCGCGATGAAGTGCACTTGACCGATGATCGGGTGCTGCTGGTCAACATTTCGCAGATCCACAGCGGCGATCGCGACCTGGGCGCCGTGGTCACGCTGCGCGACCACACCGAACTGCAGGCGCTCAGCGGCGAACTGGACTCGATGCGCGGCTTCGCCGAGTCGCTGCGTTCGCAGGCCCACGAGTCGGCGAACCGGCTGCACACCGTGGTGTCGTTGGTGGAGCTCGGCCGCGCTGAGGAGGCCGTGGCGTTCGCCACCGCCGAACTGGAACTCGCCCAGCAGTTGACCGATCGCGTGGTCGGAGCGGTCAGCGAGCCGGTGCTCGCCGCGGTGCTGCTGGGCAAGAGCGCCGAGGCGGGGGAGCGCGGTGTGGAGGTGGTGCTCAGCCCGGACACCGAGATCGACGACATCGCCGTCGAGCACCTCGACTCCCGGGACCTGGTGACCATTCTCGGCAACCTGATCGACAACGCGGTCGAGGCGACGGTGGAAAGCCCGCACCCGCGCGTCGAAGTGACCATTCGTTCTACTGTGGACGATGTGTTGATCCGGGTCGCGGACAACGGGCCCGGTGTTGATCCGGACAGCGCCCAGCGGCTGTTCCAACGCGGTTGGTCGACCAAGGAGGACGGACGCGGGCTCGGACTCGCGCTGGTCGGGCAGAGCGTGCGCCGCCACCGCGGCACCATCGAGGTGCACAGCGAGGGCGGCGCGGTGTTCACGGTGCGGCTGCCCGCCGGATCGGATGTGGTGCGGTGATCTCGGTTCTCGTCGTCGAAGACGATCCGCTGGTCGGTGAGGCGCACGAGGCGTACGTGGCGCGGCTGGACGGGTTCACCGTCGCTGGTCGGGTGCGGACCGGGCAGGAGGCGCTGCGGTTCGTCGACCGCACCCCGGTCGATCTGGTGCTGCTGGACCTGCGGCTGCCCGACATGGACGGTTTGCAGGTCGCGCGGGCGCTGCGCACCGCGGGCAGCGACGCGGACGTGATCGCGGTGACCTCGGCCCGCGATCTCAAGGTCGTCCGCGCCGCGGTTTCCAGCGGCGTGGTGCAGTACCTGCTCAAGCCGTTCACCTTCGCGGCGATGCGGGAGAAGCTGGAGCACTACGCGCGTTTTCGGGCCAGCCTCGGGCTCGACCGGGAGGTCGACAGCCAAGCCGAGATCGACCGGGCGTTCTCCGCGCTGCGCGGTGTCGATCGCGCGGCGCTGCCGAAGGGCATGGGTGAGGAGACCCTCGCGTCGATCGTCTCGGCGCTGCGCGCCAATCCCGATGGGGCACCGGCCGGGGCGGTCGGCGAAGCCGCCGGGGTGTCGCGGGTGACCGCTCGCCGCTACCTGGAATACCTGGTCAACAACGGCACGGTGGAACGCCGACCGCAGTACGGCGCCGTCGGCCGCCCCGAGATGGCCTACCGGTGGATCGGCGAGTCGTGAGCGCCGGACCGGGCTCCGTTCGGGTGAGAGGTGAGGGGCACCTGTGACCCAGTAAGTCGGTCACGGGTGCCCCTCACCCCGTTCGCATCACGCTGCGGTGTGACGAAGTTCGGTTCGTTTTGGGCGTATTCGAGATAGTTCAGTGGCGGTCGGCTGTTGGGCGTAGCAGTGGGGAGCCGGGGCCGAACTCGGCCAGTCGGTCGTCGGCGTTGTGCAGCGCGCAGGTGCGCAGCGACAGGCAGCCGCAGCCGATGCAGCCGGTGAGGCGGTCGCGCAGGCGCTGCAGACCGTCGATGCGCGCGTCGAGCTCGTCGCGCCAGCGCCGCGACAGCCGGGCCCAATCCGCCTTGGTCGGAGCGTGATCCGCCGGCAGCGTCGCCAGCGCCTCGGAGATCTGCTCCAGGCTCAGCCCGACCCGCTGCGCGGAGCGGATGAACGCCAGCCTGCGCAGCACCGCGCGGTCGTAGCGGCGCTGGTTGCCGGTGGTGCGCGTGGTGGAGATCAGCCCGCGCTGCTCGTAGAAGCGCAGCGCGGTCTGCGCGACCCCGCTGCGGTGGGCGACCTCACCGATGGTCAACAGTTTCGGTAGCTTCGACACGTCCGCCAGGTTAGCCGAAGACTTCGAGCAAAGTTTAAGTATTCGCACCAGGTAGTCCTTGACTTCGAGCTTGCTGGAAGTTTCATCCTGGTCGGCATGACGATCAGCACACCGCGCACCGGGCTCGGCTACCCCGATCTCCGGCCGCTGATGAGCGAAATGACGGGCGACGAGAAGCACTCCTTCGCCGCCACCTCGACGCTCGACGTGCTGTGGGTGCTCTACGACCAGGTCCTGTCGGTCGACCCGCAGCGCCTCGACGATCCCGACCGCGATCGCTTCCTGCTCTCCAAGGGCCACGGTCCGATGGCCTTCTACGCCGTGCTGGCGGCCAAGGGCTTCCTGGACCCGGCCGAACTGGCGCACTACGGCGAGTTCGATTCCCGGCTCGGCTTCCACCCGGACCGCGTGCTGGCGCCCGGCGTGGAGATCGGCAGCGGGTCGCTCGGCCACGGGCTGCCGCTCGGGCTCGGCGTCGCGCTCGGCCTGCGCGCGGCGGGTCGGGACCGGCCGCGTGTCGTGGTCCTGGTCGGGGACGCCGAACTCGACGAGGGCAGCAACCACGAGGCGATCCAGGTCGCCGGCCGCTGGGCACTGGGACAGCTGACCGTTGTCGTGGTGGACAACCGGTCGTCCAGCACCGGCTGGCCGGACGGGATCGCCGACCGCTTCGCCCGCGAGGGCTGGGCCACCCGCACGGTGAACGGCCGCGATCACGCGGCGCTGCGCAGCGCCCTCACCGACACCCACCCGGACCGCCCGCTCGCGGTGGTCGCCGAAGTCGAATCCAAGGAGCTGCCATGACCGCCCCGACCGCTACCGCCAGCACGACGATGCGCGAAGCGTTCGTCGACACCGTCGCCGAAGCGCTCGACACCGATCCGCGACTGGCCCTGGTGCTGGCCGAGATCTCCGCCGACCGGTTCGTGGACGTCGCGGCCCGCCATCCGCGGCGGGTGCTCAACGTCGGCATCCGGGAGCAGGCCATGATCGGAGTGGCCGGTGGGCTGGCGCTGACCGGACTGCGGCCGGTGGTGCACTCGATCACCCCGTTCCTCGTCGAGCGGCCCTTCGAACAGCTCAAACTCGACTTCAACCACCAGGGCGTCGGCGCGGTCGTGGTCAGCACCGGGGCCTCCTACGACTACCCGACCGCCGGTCGCACGCACATGGCGCCGGGCGACGTCGCGCTGATCGACACGCTGCCCGGCTGGACCGTGCACATCCCCGGCCACCCGGCTGAGGTCGCCGCCCTGCTGGGCTCGGCACTGCCCGGCGACGATCTCGTCTACCTGCGGCTTTCCGAGCGGGTCAACGCCGAGCCGCTGGTGACCGGTCCGGGCTGGCACCCGGTGCGGCACGGCAGCGGGGGCGTGGTGCTGGCCGTCGGGCCGGTGCTCGGGCCGGTCCTGGCCGCAACCGCGACGCTCGACGTGACGGTGCTGTACACGGCCACCATCCGGCCGTTCGACACCGCCGGGCTGCGGGCCGCGGTGCGGTCGGCCAGCGCGGACGTCGTGCTGGTCGAGCCCTACCTGCGCGGTACGTCGACGCACGCGGTCAACGACGCGTTGGTCGACATCCCGCACCGGGTGTTGGCGCTGGGGGTCCGCCGCGATCTGGAACTGCGGGCCTACGGGACCGCCGACGAACACGAGGCCGCGCACGGCCTGGGCCCGACCGGAATCGGCGCGGCAGTGCGGCAATTCCTGGACGCAGCGGCGAAATGACCTCCGCCTAGGTCGGAATCGAGTGCCAGCCGCCTCGCTGGTGGGGTCCGTCGGCTGCGCGACATCGCAGAAGTGCCCAGTGCCGAACGGGATCCGCAGGTGACCTCCATCGTCGACGCCCCGCGATCCGGAGTGCTGCTGGGGCTCCGGATCGCGGGCGGGATCGTCTCCCGCAGGGATCGGCGTTGCCCGCGACCTGGCCGGACGTCCCGCCCCGGTAACCTGGGTGCCGTGGCACGAGTCGTCATCTTGGACTACGGATCAGGCAACCTGCGTTCCGCCGAACGCGCGCTGCAGCGCGTCGGGGCCGACGTCGAGGTGACCGCCGACCATCGTGCCGCGATGGAAGCCGACGGGCTGGTCGTGCCGGGGGTCGGCGCGTTCGCGGCCTGCATGGAAGGCCTGCTGGAAGTCGGCGGCGACAAGATCATCGACCACCGGCTGGCGGGCGACCGCCCGGTGCTCGGCATCTGCGTGGGCATGCAGGTGCTCTTCGACGAAGGCGTCGAGCACGGTTTGCAGACCAACGGCTGCGGCCAGTGGCCGGGCACCGTCGAACGGCTGCACGCCGACATCCTGCCGCACATGGGCTGGAACGAGGTGCGGCCGCCGCAGGGCAGCACCCTGTTCGCCGGGATCGAACCGGGCACCCGGTTCTACTTCGTGCACTCCTTCGGCGTCCGCGAGTGGCGGCTGTCGCCGTCCGAGCGGATCGCGCCCCCACAGGTGACCTGGGCCGAGCACGGCGAACCGTTCGTGGCCGCGGTGGAGAACGGCCCACTGGCGGCAACCCAGTTCCACCCGGAGAAATCCGGCGAGGCGGGCGCCCGGCTGCTGCGGAACTGGCTGGACAGCCTGTGATCCGCCGCCACGGCCTGATGGGACCGAGGGCGGTCCGGGTGATCGCACTGGTGCTGGCGGTCGGGATGATCGCCGGGATCGGCGCGCCCTACCTGCTGCAAGCCGGAGTTCCGCTGTGGACGGTGTTGCTGCTGGTGCTGATCGTGCTGGCAGTGCCCATCGTCGCGGTCGCCCGCTCCGACCGCAGCCGCCGCTAGCGGCACCGCCGTTCGGCCGGTCGGGGGCTGGCGAGCGGCCGAACGGCTGCCAGTAGGGTTGGGACGTGACATTCACGTTGCTTCCCGCTGTTGACGTCGCAGATGGCCAGGCGGTCCGCCTCGTGCAGGGCGCCGCCGGTACCGAGACCTCCTACGGTGACCCGTTGGAGGCCGCGCTGGCCTGGCAGCGCGCGGGAGCGGAGTGGATCCATCTGGTCGACCTGGACGCGGCGTTCGGGCGCGGCTCCAACCGCGCGCTGCTGGCCGAGGTGACCGACGAACTCGACGTCCAGGTGGAGCTCTCCGGTGGCATCCGGGATGACGCCTCGCTGGAGGCCGCGCTGGCCACCGGCTGCGCGCGGGTCAACCTCGGCACCGCCGCGCTGGAGAATCCGCAGTGGGCGGACCGGGTGGTCGCCGAGTACGGCGAGCGGGTCGCGGTCGGGCTCGACGTGCGGATCACCGAGCAGGGGCACCGGCTGGCCGCGCGCGGGTGGACCAAGGACGGCGGGGACCTGTGGGAGGTGCTGGCCCGGTTGGACGCCGCCGGTTGCCGCCGTTACGTGGTCACCGACGTCAGCAAGGACGGCACCCTGCAGGGGCCGAACGTGGCTCTGCTGCGCGAAGTCTGCTCCCGCACCACCGCGCCGGTGATCGCCTCCGGTGGAGTGTCCAGTGTGGACGATCTGGTGATGCTGTCCGAGCTCGCCCCGATCGGCCTGGAGGGCTCGATCGTCGGCAAGGCGCTCTACGCCCAGAACTTCACCCTCGAAGAGGCCCTCGCCGCGGTTCGTTGACCGGGTGAGGGGCACCCGTGCCCCAGTTACTCGGTCACGGGTGCCCCTCACCCATCACCCACCTCCTCGAATGGGGGTGCGCTCAGGGTGATCCCTGATCCACATCGCATCGTGTGATCAGCACGATCGTGCACAAGATCCGAAATGCGGATCTTGTTCACGATCGGAGGGTCTCCATGAGGCGAGGATTCGCATCCGGCCTCGGCATCCTGTTAGCCGCCACGGCCACCCTGGCCGCATCGGCCCCGGTGCTCGCCGAACCGACGCCAGCCCTGGATTGGCAGCCCTGCCCCGAGAACGCGCAGGTCCAGTGCGCGACCGTGCAGGTGCCGCTGGACTGGGCGCAGCCGGGCGGCGAGACCATCGAGATGGCGGTCGCACGCCGCCCGGCCACCAACCCCGACACCCGGATCGGTTCGCTGGTCTACATGCCCGGCGGACCGGGCGGCACCGGCGTCGACGCGCTGCTCAGCGGGGTGCCGTTCTCCCCGGAGCTGGCGTCGCGGTTCGACATCGTAAGTTACGACCCGCGCGGCTACGGCCGCTCCAACCCGCTGCTGTGCGACACCGAACTGCTCGTCGACCAGCCGGACATCCGGCCGGGCGGACCAGCGCAGTTCGAGGAAATGCGGCGGTACAACCGGAAAGTCGCCGACGACTGCCGGGCGCGCTCCGGTCCGATCATCGACCACATGGACACCGTCAGCGTCGCCCGCGACATCGACGCGTTCCGCCAGGCGCTCGGTGAGGAGCAGATCAGCCTCTACGGCATCTCCTACGGAACCCTGACCGGTCAGATGTACGCCGAGAACTTCCCCGAGCGCGTCCGCGCACTGGTGCTCGACAGCGTCATGGACCACAGCCTCGACACCCGAGGTTTCCTCACCACCGAAGCCACGACCGCCGAGGACGCGTTCACCGAATTCGTCAAGTGGTGCGCGCAGGACCAGCAGTGCGCGCTGCACGGCGCGGACGTCGGTGCGGTCTACGACGAGCTCTACAAGCGCGCCGACAGCGGCGAACTGCACGAACCCGGCGACCCGAACACGCCGATCGGATCGGTGCAGCTGACCAGCACCGCGATCGGCGCCTTCTACGGGCCGTCCTGGCCGGATCTGGCGATCCGGCTCAAGTCTTTGCAGGACCAGCAGCCCGCGCCGGTGGTCCAAGCGCTGCCCGAGGCGATCAACAACCCGACCGCGGCGCTGTGCAACGACTGGGGCATCGAGATCGACTCCGCCGAGCAGTACGCGCAGGAGTGGAAGCTGCAGAACGAGGCCGCCCCGCACCTGCGGTTCGGCCTGGGCGGCGCCATCGCCTGGGGCTGCATCGACTGGCCCGCGAAGCTGCAGAACCCGCAGCACGTGCCGCAAATCCGCGGCGATGCACCGATCCTGATCCTCAACGCCCTGCACGACCCGGCCACCGGGTACAACTGGGCATCCAATGTGGACAGCCAGATCGAGCAGGCCACGCTGCTGACCTACGACGGCTGGGGCCACGGCGTCTACGGTCGGAGCGACTGCACCACCGGCGCCACCGACCGGTACTTCATCGACGGCCAGGTGCCGCCGGAGGGCACGCACTGCGCGGCGGTCCCCCCGCAACCGGGCACCAGGGCGATGGTCGAGTCCCGCCCGGGCTGGCTCGGCTGAGCGACGGTTTCGGGCGAAATCGGCCCATCCACCGCGCCGCACGGCCATGTCTTTACCCTGGAGACATGGCCGTTGCGGTGCGTGTGATCCCCTGCCTGGACGTCGACCAGGGGCGGGTCGTCAAGGGTGTCAACTTCGTCAACCTCCGGGACGCGGGCGACCCCGTGGAGCTCGCCCGCGCCTACGACGCGGAGGGCGCCGACGAGCTGACCTTCCTCGACGTCACGGCGTCCTCCGCCGACCGCGAGACCACCTTCGACGTGGTCCGCCGCACCGCCGAACAGGTGTTCATCCCGCTGACCGTGGGCGGTGGCGTGCGCAGCCCCGAAGACATCAACCGGCTGCTGCGCGCCGGTGCCGACAAGGTCAGCCTGAACACCGCGGCGATCGCGCGGCCGGAGCTGCTCAGCGAGGCTTCGCGGCGCTTCGGAGCTCAGTGCGTCGTGCTGTCGGTGGACGCGCGGCGGGTGCCCGAGGGCGGGCAGCCGACGCCGTCTGGTTACGAGGTCACCACGCACGGCGGTCGGCGCGGCACCGGCATCTGCGCAGTCGAGTGGGCCGCCGAGGGGCAACGGCTCGGCGTCGGCGAGATCCTGCTGAACTCCATGGACGCCGACGGCACCAAGGCCGGATTCGACCTGGCGATGATCCGCGCGGTGCGCGAGGTCGTCGACGTGCCGCTGATCGCCAGCGGCGGCGCCGGTGCGGTCGAGCACTTCGCGCCCGCGGTGCACGCCGGGGCGGACGCGGTGCTGGCGGCCAGCGTGTTCCACTTCGGACAGTTGCGGATCGGCGAGGTCAAGGACGCGATGCGGGCGGAAGGGATCACGGTGCGATGAGCGGTCTGGACCCGGCGATCGCCGCCCGGCTCAAGCGAAATCCCGACGGGCTGGTCGCGGCGATCGCGCAGCAGCGCGGCACCGGTGAGGTGCTGATGATGGCGTGGATGGACGACGAGGCGCTGCACCGCACCCTCGCCACCCGCCGCGGCACCTACTACTCCCGCAGCCGCCAGCAGTACTGGGTCAAGGGCGAGACCTCGGGGCACACCCAGTACGTGCACGAGGTCCGCCTGGACTGCGACGGCGACACGATCCTGCTGGTCGTCGACCAGCAGGGCGCGGCCTGCCACACCGGCGACCACACCTGCTTCGACGCCGACGTCCTCCTCAAACCCGAGGGTTGACGCGGTCCCAACTTCAGGGAATTCGGAGCCCGGATTGTCCGGTTCGGGGTGTCCAATTTTGGGGGAAATTGGGAAGTCGCCCACGGCGTGCCGGTTCCTGGCGGTGCTGCCGCCCGGGTCACCGGACGGGGGAGCCCAGGTCGCCGGTGAGGTAGCGCTGGAGGTTCGGGCCGATGGTGGCCACCACGACGTCGTGGTCGGCCGAGGCCAGCGGTTCCAAGCGGACCACGTAGCGGGCCATGCCGAGGCCCACGATCTGCGTCCCGCACAGCGCCGTCCGCAGCTCCGGCTGGTCCACGTCGAGCGCCTTGACCAGCCGGGTGAACAGGACGCTCTGGATGAACTCGCGCAGCATCCGCACCGCGTTCTCGTTGGTGGCGATGCTGCGCATCAGGGCCGCGAACTGGCCGCCGCCGACGTTGTCCCAGACGGTCAGGAACCGGTGCAGTAGCCGCTCGGCGAGCTGCTGCGGATCGCCTTCCAGCAGTTGCGGCACCACTTCGGCGGGGTTGATCGGGATGGACACCGCGGCAGTGAACAGGCCCTCCTTGCCGCCGAACCAGTGGTTGACCATCGCCGGGTCGACACCGGCCTTGCTGGCGATGGCTCGCACCGTGGCCGCGTCGTAACCCTGCTCGCTGAACACCTCGCGGGCGGCGTCCAGCAGCGCCGCCTTGGTATCGGCGCCGCTGCGCCGCCGCCCGCGGCGTTTCGGCTCGGTGCCGTTCGGGTCGATTCCACTGCTCACCCGCCCATCCTCGCCGCCCGGACGCGTCGAGGGCAAAGCGGTGCCTAGGTCCCGCGCAGGCCGTGACGGATGGGCGGCACAATGACGGCATGGTCGGCGACGGTGATATCGGCACTATCAGCCCTGGACGTGAGGAGTTCCGCGCCCTGGCGGCGGGCCGCCGGGTGATCCCGGTGGTGCGGCGGTTGCTCGCGGACGACGAGACCCCGCTCGGGGTGTACCGCAAGCTCGCCGGGGACCGCCCCGGAACGTTCCTCTTCGAGTCCGCCGAGAACGGTCGTTCCTGGTCGCGATGGTCCTTCGTGGGGGCGCGCAGCGCGGCGGCGCTGACCGCTCGCGACGGCCAGGCGCACTGGATGGGCACCCCGCCCGTCGGGCTGCCGGACAGCGGCGACCCGCTGCAGGCGCTGCGCGAGACGGTGCGGCTGCTGCACACCGACCCGCTGCCGGGTCTGCCGCCGCTGACCGGTGGCATGGTCGGCTACCTCGGCTACGACGCGGTCCGCAGGCTGGAGCGGCTGCCCGACCTGACCGAGGACGACCTGCAGATCCCCGAACTGGTGATGCTGCTGGCCACCGATCTGGCGGCGCTGGACCACCACGAGGGCACCATCACGCTGATCGCCAACGCGGTGAACTGGGACGACAGCCCCGAACGGGTGGACGCCGCCTACGACGACGCGGTGCGCCGACTGGACGTGATGACCGAGCAGCTGTGCACTCCGGCCGCGCCCACGGTCGCCGCCTTCTCCCGGCCGAATCCGCTGTTCGTGCGACGCCGCCAGCCCGACGAGCACTACGCCGCGGTGGAGAAGGCCAAGGAGGCGATCCGCGACGGCGAGGCGTTCCAGGTGGTGGTTTCGCAGCGCTTCGAGATGGCCACCAGCGCGGACGCCCTGGACATCTACCGGGTGCTGCGCACCACCAACCCGAGCCCGTACATGTACCTGCTGCGGCTGGAGGCGCCGGATGGCGGCACGCCGTTCGACATCGTCGGATCCAGCCCCGAATCGCTGGTCACGGTGCGCGACGGGCAGGCCACCACGCACCCGATCGCCGGGACCCGCTGGCGCGGCGCCGACGAGGACGAGGACGCGCTGCTGGAGAAGGAGCTCATCAACGACGACAAGGAACGCGCCGAGCACCTGATGCTCGTCGACCTCGGCCGCAACGACCTGGGCCGGGTCTGCAAACCGGGTTCGGTGCACGTCGTGGACTTCTTCCGCATCGAGCGCTACAGCCACGTCATGCACATCGTGTCCACCGTGACCGGCCAGCTCGCCGAGGGGCAGACGGCCTTCGACGCGATCGCCGCCTGCTTCCCGGCGGGCACGCTCTCCGGTGCGCCGAAACCGCGCGCGCTGGAGCTGATCGAGGAGTTGGAGCCGACCCGGCGCGCCCAGTACGGCGGCGTGGTGGGCTACCTGGACTTCGCCGGGGACGCCGACACCGCGATCGCGATCCGCACCGCCCTGGTGCGCGACGGCACGGCCTACGTGCAGGCCGGTGGCGGCATCGTGGCCGACTCCAATCCGGTCGCCGAGGACCAGGAATGCCTGAACAAGGCGCGCGCGGTGCTCAACGCGGTGGCGACGGCCGAGACGCTGTCGCGGCCGTCCAGCGCGCAGGTTGGGGAGCGGGTTGACCACCGAGCCGGAATCTGAGCCGGGCCCGCGGCCGGTGCGGTCGAAGGGGCTGCTGTGGATGGTGGTGCTGGTGGTGCTGATCGCCGCCGGAGCGCTCTGGGGCGCCAGCGCGCTGATCTGGGTCGGGCAGCGGTTCCGCACCCCGTTCGGCACCGAGGTCACGGCTGGCGTCACCGGCGCTGACCTGCGCCCGGAGCTGGTGCCGGTGGCGCTGGCGGCGCTGGCCGCCGTTGCCGCGGTGCTGGCGACCGGCGGCTTGCTGCGGCGGGTGGTCGGTGCGCTGGTGGTGATCGCCGGAGGTCTGCTGGCCTGGCGGGTCTACCAGCAGTTCAACTTCGGCTGGTTCGCGTACGGGACGGCCGGTAGCGTTCCGCCGGGCAGCACCCCGATCGGTCAGATGTCCACCCAGCCGGGTGGGCCGCTGCTGATGACCGCGGGTGCGGTGCTGCTGCTGGTCGCCGGACTGCTCGTGGTGTTCCGGGCGGGCCGGATGCCCGCGATGGGTGCGAAGTACTCGGCGCCGGGCACCGCGAAGCCGAAATCCCACGATCCGGACCGCCAGTTGTGGAACGAACTGGACGCGGGCCGGGATCCAACCGAGGACCAGGATCGTTGAAATTGCTTCAAGTTCGCCGAGCGGTGGAGAATCCTGTTCGGCGTGGGTCCGAACGGCCGCGCAACATCGTCACCAGGGACGAAGGTCCTTGCTGCGCTGGGACGTTGGGCTACCCCTTGGTGGGACCGATGGCCGGTGAGGTTTAGCATCGGCCATGCGACGGCACGGCGGGAAGGGGAGTGTCGTGATCGAGCGCAAGGAGTTCAGCTGCGCATCCAGCAGGTTTCAGCTCGATGTTCGGGGCACGGCTGGCGAGGTGTTCGCGTGACCGTTCTGGAATCCATCATCGAAGGCGTTCGCGAGGATCTGGCGGTCCGCGAATCCGCGATCCCCTTCGATGAGATCAAGTACCTGTCCGCTGCGGCAGCACCGCCGCACGATGTGCTCGCCGCGCTGCGCGCGCCGGGCGTTGGCGTGATCGCGGAAGTGAAGCGCCGCAGTCCGTCCAAGGGCGAGCTGGCCGAGATCAGCGAGCCGGCTGATCTGGCCGCCGACTACGCCGCTGCCGGGGCGCGCGTGATCAGCGTGCTCACCGAGCAGCGCCGCTTCGGCGGTTCGCTGACCGACTTCGACGCGGTGCGCGCCAGGGTCAACACGCCCCTGTTGCGCAAGGACTTCATCATCAGCCCGTACCAGGTGCACGAGGCCCGCGCGCACGGCGCGGACATGGTGCTGCTGATCGTGGCCGCGTTGGAGCAGAACGCGCTGGAAGCGTTGCTGGACCGGGTCGAGTCGCTGGGCATGACCGCACTGGTCGAGGTGCACACCGCCGAGGAGGCCGACCGGGCGCTGGAGGCCGGGGCGAAGGTCATCGGCATCAACGCGCGCAACCTGCACACCCTGGAGGTCGACCGCGACGTGTTCGGCCGGATCGCGCCGGGGTTGCCGCAGGAAATCCTCAAGATCGCCGAGTCAGGGGTTCGCGGGCCGAGCGACCTGATGGCCTACGCGGGTTCCGGTGCGGATGCCGTGTTGGTGGGTGAGGGCCTGGTGACCAGCGACAACCCCAAGACGGCCGTCACCCAGTTGGTGACCGCCGGATCGCATCCCGCGTGCCCGCGGCCGAGCCGGTAGCCGCCGGATCAGGCATCTTGGAGCTCAGCAGCACTGGCCGGGATCGGTGCCAGGCACAGGAGGTAAGGCAATGACCGTCGGGGCAGAGACCGCGCGCGCCCATCGGCCGGGCAGGCCCGTGCCGGAAGGGCACGATCCGGACGAGCGCGGGCACTTCGGTGCCTACGGCGGCCGGTTCATGCCGGAGGCGCTGATCGCGGCCCAGGACGAGTTGGCGGCCGAGTACGCCAAGGCGCAGAGCGATCCGCAGTACCTCGCCGAGCTCGACGACCTGCTGCGCAACTACGCAGGACGCCCGTCGCTGCTGACCGAGGCCAAGCGGTTCGGCGAGCACGCGGGCGGCGCGCGGATCTTGCTGAAGCGGGAGGACCTCAACCACACCGGCTCGCACAAGATCAACAACGTGCTGGGGCAGGCGCTGCTGGTCAAGCGGATGGGCAAGCGCCGGGTCATCGCCGAAACCGGCGCCGGACAGCACGGGGTGGCCACCGCGACCGCCTGCGCGCTGCTCGGCCTGGACTGCGTGATCTACATGGGCAAGGTGGACACCGAGCGGCAGGCCCTAAACGTCGCCCGGATGCGGCTGCTGGGCGCCGAGGTCATCCCAGTCCACACCGGCTCGGCCACCCTCAAGGACGCCATCAACGAGGCGCTGCGCGACTGGGTGACCAACGTCGAGCACACCCACTACCTGCTGGGCACCGCCGCGGGCGCGCACCCGTTCCCGATGATGGTGCGCAACTTCCACAAGGTCATCGGCGACGAAGCCCGTGAACAGGCGCTGGCGCTGACCGGTCGGCTGCCCGACGTGGTCGCCGCCTGCGTCGGCGGTGGCTCCAACGCCATCGGCATCTTCCACGGCTTCATCGACGACCCGGGCGTGCGGCTGGTCGGGTTCGAACCCGGCGGGCACGGCATCGCCACCGGCGAGCACGGCGCCACCCTCAGCGAAGGCACCCCGGGCACGCTGCACGGCGCCCGCTCCTACCTGCTGCAGGACGACGACGGCCAGGTCATCGAGGCCTACTCGATCTCGGCCGGGCTGGACTACCCGGGGGTGGGGCCCGAGCACTCCTACCTGAAGGACACCGGGCGCGCCGAGTACCGGTCGGTCACCGACGACGAGGCGATGCAGGCCTTCCGGCTGCTCTCCCGCACCGAGGGCATCATCCCGGCCATCGAGTCCGCGCACGCGCTGGCCGGTGCGCTCAAGCTCGGCCGGGAACTCGGCCCGGAGGCGATCATCCTGGTCAACCTCTCCGGGCGCGGCGACAAGGACATGGACACCGCGGCGAAGTACTTCGGGCTCGTCGACAGTGCCGGAGAACAGGAGGAGTCGCGGTGAACCTGCGCGAGGTTTTCCAGACCTGCCGGGAAGAGCAGCGGGCCGCCCTGATCGGTTACCTGCCCGCCGGGTATCCGACCGTCGAGGGCTCCAAGGAGCTGTTCACCGCGATGCTGACCGGCACCGACGGCTCGACAGGTTGCGACATCGTGGAGGTCGGCATCCCGTTCTCCGACCCGGTGATGGACGGCCCCACCATCCAGGCGGCCAGCGACAAGGCGCTGCGCGCCGGGTTCCGGCTGCGGGACGTCTTCGACGTGGTGTCCTCGATCGCCAACGCGGGCGGCCACGCCGTGGTGATGACCTACTGGAACCCGGTGCACCACTACGGTCCGGACGCCTTCGCCCGCGACCTCAAGGCGGCCGGTGGGCTCGGCGCGATCACCCCGGATCTGATCCCGGACGAGGGTGAGGACTGGATCGCCGCGACCGATGCGCACGGCCTGGATCGGATCTTCCTGGTCGCGCCGTCCTCGACGGAGGAGCGGCTGGCGCTGACCGCCAAGGCCAGCAGCGGCTTCGTCTACGCCACCTCGGTGATGGGCGTGACCGGCGCGCGCGAGAGCGTGGGCGCGGCGGCGGCCGGACTGGTGCAGCGCACCCGCGCGCACACCGACCTGCCGATCGGCGTCGGCCTCGGGGTGCGCTCCGGCGAGCAGGCCGCCGAGGTGGCCGGTTTCGCCGACGGCGTCATCGTCGGCTCCGCCTTCGTCACCCGCGCCGAGCAGGACGGCCCCGCCGGGGTCCGCGAGCTGACCGCTGAACTCGCCCGCGGCGTCCGCTCCCGCTGACAAGCGGATCTCCAGCCCCGCGTTACCCGTTCGGGTGAGAGGTGAAGGGCACCTTTTACCAACTTACTTGGCGAAAGGTGCCCTTCACCCCACCCGCAACCGGAGGTTCGGGTTGGGGGGTGCTTACCTTTGGTGGGGCGCCAGATACGGTATGCGGCGTGAGTGCCCCGGTCGCCGCCTCGGCGAATTCGTTCCTGGCGAACATCCCCAGCCCCAGCCAAGGGGTTTGGCACATCGGTCCGTTGCCGTTGCGTGCCTACGCGCTGTGCATCATCGCGGGCATCGTCGTGGCGGTTTGGTTGGGTAGCCGCCGTTGGGTGGCGCGTGGCGGTCGCGAGGGCACGGTCATCGACATCGCGGTGTTCGCGGTGCCGTTCGGGCTGGTGGGCGGTCGGCTCTACCACGTGGCCACCGACTGGCAGAAGTACTTCGGCCCGGACCGCAACCCGCTGGACGCCCTGAAGGTGTGGGAAGGCGGCCTGGGCATCTGGGGCGCGGTGGCGCTCGGTGCGCTCGGCGCCTGGATCGGCTGCCGCCGCCGTGGCGTGCCGCTGCCCGCGTTCGCCGACGCCGTGGCGCCCGGCATCGTCCTGGCGCAGGCCATCGGTCGGCTCGGCAACTGGTTCAACCAGGAGCTCTACGGCGGTCCGACGAACCTGCCGTGGGGGCTGGAGATCTACCGGCGCATCGACCCGGACACCGGGCTCGCCGATCCCATCGCCGGGGTGGCGCAGGACCACACGCCGATCGCCGTGGTGCATCCGACGTTCCTGTACGAGTTGCTGTGGAACGTGCTGGTCTGCGTGCTGGTCATCTGGGCGGACCGCAAGTTCCGGATGGGTCACGGCCGGGTGTTCGCGCTCTACGTCGCCGGCTACACCGCCGGACGGCTGTGGATCGAGATGATGCGCACCGACGACGCCACGCTCATCTTCGGCGTCCGCATCAACGTCTTCACCTCCGTGATCGTCTTCGCTGGCGCGGTGGTGTACCTGCTGCTGGTGCGCGGCAAGCGCGAAGATCCTGAACTGCTGCGCGGCAAGCCGATGCCCGGTGACGACGACACCGCGGCGACACCGGAGCCGTCCACGGACGCGGAGCCGGAGGCGACTGCGGCGACGACCGACGACGATGCCGGTGACGACGATGGCGGCGGCGGTGCACGCGCGGAAGCGCGCAGCGCCGACCACGGCAACACCGACAAGAGCTAGCTTCGTCTTCGCCACCAGAACGGGATTCCGTGCGGTTGTGGGCGATTTCGCGCGAAATCGCCCCTCGCTCCTCGTGAGGAGCGCTGATTTCGCGCGAAATCGCCAGCTCTGCCACGCGCAGCGGCGGGGTCTGAGGTCACGGCGCGCCGAGGGCGCGGGAGAGGCGTGTCGCGGCGTCGATGACGGCCGTGACGGCGGGTGCGCGGGCGTCCGGAGGTAGCCGGAAGGCCGGGGCGGAGACGTTGACCGCCGCCACCGTCGCGCCGCGGAAGTCGTGGACCGGGGCCGCGATCGCGACCAGCCCGGGCTCGGATTCCTCGATCGCCATGCCGTACCCGGCGGCTTGCTCGGCGCGCAGCCGGTCCAGCACGGCCGCTGTCGTCCGGGGTGCTCGCTCGGTGCCGGACAGCGGTTCGGGCTGCGCCGCCAGCAGCGTCCGCACCTCGTCCTGCGGTCGCCCGATCAGCAGCGCTCGCCCGCTCGCCGTGCAGTTCAGCGGTGAGAGCCGCCCGACCCACTCGTGCGCCTGCAGGGTTCGTCCCGAGCGCTCGGCCAGCACGGTCACCGCAGCGCTGCCGCTGAGCACCGTCAGATACGCCGCCTCGCCCAGGGTTCGCACGAGCCCCCGCAGCACCGGCGGCGCCTGTTGCAGCAGCCTGCTGTCGCTGGCCCCGCCCGCGAGCGCGAAGAGCTGCCAGCCCAACCGGTACTCCAGCGTTTCCGGGTCGCGTTCCACGAATCCGGACTCCGCCAGCACCTTCAGCGTGCGGGAGACCTGGGTCTTCTCCTTGCCCAGCGCCGCTGCCACGGCTTGCACCCGCAGCGGACCGGGGCCGAGCGCGCGCAGCACCTCCAGGGCTCGTTGGACGCTGCTCAAACTGTCGGTGGTCACGCTGACACTCTGCCAGCAGCGTGCGCATGGAGCAACTCGTGTTGCTATTTATGCCCTGGCTTTCTACGGTCGAATTCCATGTGCGGAATAGCTGCCATTTGCCACCACCCGACGGACCCGACCGCCGTTGGCGAGCGGATGCTCGCCGCGATCGCCCACCGCGGTCCGGACGACCGCGATCACTGGCGGGTTGGCGAGCGCTCCTGGCTCGGGCACACCCGGCTGTCGATCGTCGATCTCGACGGTGGGCGGCAGCCGCTGGGCGGGCCGGACCGCTGGGCGCTGGTCTGCAACGGCGAGATCTACAACCACATCGAGCTGCGCGAAAGCCTGGGCGAGCACGACTTCAACACCTCCTCGGACAGCGAAGCGGCCCTGGTTCTGCTGCGGCGGCACGGGCCAGCGGCACTGGACCGGCTGCAGGGGATGTGGGCGTTGTGCGCGGCCACCCCGGACGGCCGTTTCACCGCAGCCCGCGACCGGCTCGGCATCAAGCCGCTGTACTGGGCGAACGTTGACGGCGCGTACTACTTCGCGTCGGAACTGCGGGCCTTCCCGGCGGGCGTCCAGCACGCCGTCGAGACGTTCCCGCCGGGCTGCTGCTGGACCCCGGAGACCGGCCTGTTCCGCTTCGCCGACCCGGTGCCCGATCCCGCCGAGCTACCCGCCTGGGACGGGCTCTCCCCCGAAGTCGCCGAGAAGACGACCCGGGAGGTGGTGATCGACTCGGTCCGCCGACACCTGATGGCCGACGTCGAGGTCGGCGTGTTCCTCTCCGGCGGCCTCGACTCCAGCATCGTCGCCGCCATCGCGGCCGCCGAGTACGCCGCGACCGGCAAGCGGCTGCGAACCTTCGCGGTCGGTACCGCGGACTCGCCGGACCTGCTCGCCGCCCGCGCCGCGGCCGAGCACCTCGGCACCGAGCACCACGAGTCGATCTTCGACGCCGAACGGGCCATCGCCGCGCTGGACGACGTGATCGCCTCCGTCGAATCCTTCGACGCCAGCCTGATCCGCAGCGCGGTGCCCAACTGGTTCCTGGCCGAACTCGCCTCTCAGCACGTCAAAGCGGTGCTGACCGGGGAAGGCGCGGACGAGCTCTTCGCCGGGTACGGCTACTACCACCAGTCGCACGCCGAAGACCTCGCGCCGGAGCTCACCCGCACCATCGGCGCGCTCCACGGGCTCAACCTGCAGCGCTGCGACCGCGTCACCATGGCGCACGGCCTGGAGGCCCGCGTCCCGTTCCTGGACACCGACGTCGTCGCTCACGCGATGTCCCTGCCGCCCGAGATGAAGCTGCTCGAAGACGGCGTCGAGAAGGCTCACCTGCGTCGCGCGTTCACCGGCTGGTTACCCGAGGACCTGCTGTGGCGGCGCAAGCTCCAGTTCGGAACCGGCAGCGGAGCGCAAGACCTCCTCACGCCGTACTGGGAATCCCGGGTCACCGACGCCGAACTCGCCGAGGTGGGCGAGATCGCGCAGCTGCGCACCAAGGAAGAACTGGCCTACTACCGGGCCTTCCGCCGCGCCCTCCCGGCAGTCCGTCCCGAAGCGGTGCTGACCCGCTTCGCCACGTCCTGACCGTCAACGAGCGCCGAAGGAGACCGCGGTGCTCGGAGATCCCTTGGAGTTGGTGGTGTCCTGATGCGACGCCACCAACTCCAACCGAACATCGACCGCCCGCCCAAGCCGGTCCAGCAGATCGATGGTCGGCAGGCTGCCGCCGCTTTCCCACCGGGCCACCGAAGACTGCGTCGTGCCCATCCGCCGCGCGAGCTCGGTCTGCGTGAGTCCGGCCTTCGTGCGCAACCCGTACACCAGTCGCGCCAGCTCGAAAGCCAGCGAGGCTTCCGCGTAGGACTGGTCGTACTCGTCCTGGTCGACGATCGGGTTCTCACGCCGGATCTGAGCTGGGGCATCTCATGGCCTCCGGTCGTGCCGCATGGCTACGCCATTTCCCTCGTGTGCCCCGTTCGAGCGAGGCGGTGGCGAGGATGTGGATGACCCGTCAGTTCCGGATCGGGGCGATGACCGGGGAGCCGTCGGGGGTGTGCAGGACCGCCACCCGAGCCGTGTAGCGCTCGGCGAGGACCGCCGGGGTCAGGACTTCGACCGGGGTGCCCTCGGCGGCGACGCTGCCCGCGTCGAGCAGGAGCAGGCGTTCGGCGTACTGGGCGGCGAGCGTGAGGTCGTGCAACGTCATGACCACCGTGGTGCCCAGCTCCCGGCGCAGTTCGTCGATCAGGTCGAGCAGGGCTTGGGCGTGCCCGACGTCCAGGCCGGTGGTGGGTTCGTCGAGCAGCAGCACCCCGGTTCGTTGGGCCAGCGCGCGGGCCAGCACGGTGCGCTGGCGTTCGCCGCCGGACAGCGTCGCCAACGCGCGGTCCGCGAGTCGCGTGAGGTCCAGGCGCTCCAGCAACGAGCGCACCACGTCCAGGTCGGCCGGGCCCTCCCGGCCCAGCACACCGAGGTGCGGGGTCCGGCCCAGCAGCACGTAGTCGGTGACGGTCAGGCCGATCGGCAGCTGCGGGATCTGCGGTGCGTAGCCGACCGCGCGGGCGCGTTCGCGGTGCCGCAGCGCGGCCAGCGGGCGGCCGTCCACCAAGACCCGGCCCTGGTGGCGCACCAAGCCAGCGACGGCCTTCAACAACGTCGACTTGCCCGACCCGTTCGGCCCGATGATGCCCAACCAACCACCGGTGTCCACTGTGGTCGAAACGTCGAAAATCACGTTGCTGCGCCGATATCCGGCGGACAGCTCATGCACCTCCAACACGCTCACGCCAGTTCCGCCGCTCCGCGATTCACAGTGGTGGTCGCGTCCGGCTCAATCTCGCGTTTCGCGGTTTCTTGTGGCTGGCTTGCGTCACGGTCCCCTGAGGTGCGGTTGAGGAGAGCTGGGGTTGACACAGGGCTACTCATGCGCGCCTCCGGTGCAGCAGGATCGCGAAGAACGGGGCGCCGGTGAACGCCGTGATGACGCCGATCGGGATTTCGGCCGGGGCCAGCAGGGTCCGGGCCAGCATGTCCGCGATGACCAGGAACGCGCCGCCGAACAGCAGCGACAGCGGCACGATGATCCGGAAGCTGCCGCCGACCGCCAGCCGCACCAGGTGCGGCACCACCAGGCCGACGAACCCGATCAGCCCGGCGACCGACACCGCCGCCGCGGTGGCCAGCGATGCGGCGATCAGCACCAGTGCCCGCACCCGCCCCGGGTGCACGCCGAGCGCGGCGGCTTCCTCGTCGCCGGTGCCCAGCAGGTCCAGCAGCCGCGCGCAGGTCCACAGCACGGCCGCCGAGATCGCCAGGTACGGCAGCAGGACCAGCACTTCGCGCCAGCCGGTGGTGGTCAGCCGCCCCAAGATCCACATGTAGACCTGCTCCAGCGTCTCCACCCGCAGTTGCTGGACGAACGTCTGCCCGGCGGTGAGGAACGCGCCGACCGCCACCCCGGCCAGCACCAGCGTCGCGGTGTCCCGGCCCGCGGAGCGGCCGACCAGCCAGGTCAGTCCCACCCCGCCGAGCGCCCCGGCGAACGCCGCGAGCTGCACCGGCACGGGCGCCCCGGTCTGCGTCGAGCCGCTGATCACCAGGGTTGCGGCCAGTCCGGCGCCAGCGGCCGACCCCAGCAGGTAGGGATCGGCCAGCGGGTTGCGGAACACCCCCTGGAACGCCGCGCCGGAGACGGCCAGCGCGGCGCCGACGAGCACACCGAGCACCACCCTCGGCATCCGCAACTGCCACAGGATCGCCGCCTCCCGCTCGGAAAGCGGCGAGACACCGCCGGTGAGCTGCGCGACGATCTCCCCGAGTACCCGCTGCCAACCGAGCTCGGCAGCCCCGAGCAGCACCGACACCAGGACGCTCACCAGCAGCACGGCCACCCCGATCAGCAGGTGGCGGGGGCGCAGCTTGGTCTGCTTCAACGCCGCACGGGCCGGGCGGAGCTCGGCGGTCACCCCTGCTGCGCCTTGGCGACCCCGGCACCGATGGCCCGCACCAGGTCGACCACCCGCGGTCCCCAGCGGCCGGCGACGTCGTCGTCGAGTTCGATGATGTGGCCGCGACGCACCGCGTCGAGGGTGTCCCAGCCCGGTCGGGCCGCCACCGCCGCCGCGTTGACCTGGCAGCACTTCGCGTCCGCCACGAAGATCAGGTTCGGGTTGGCCTGCACGATGTGCTCGCCGGAGAGCTGCGGGAACTTCCCGCCGGCCGGATCGGCGATGTTGGCCAGCCCGAACAGCCCGTAGACGTTGCCGACGAAGCTCTGCGAGGTCGCGCTGTAGTAGTCGGGGCTGACCTCGTGGTAGTAGCTCAGCGGCTGCGGCGGTTTGGGCGTGCTGCGGACGATCTCGTCGACGTCCGACCGCATCCGGTCCACCAGTTGCGCGGCCTGCTTGGTGTGCCCGGTGGCTTGGCCGAGCACCTCGATCTGCCGGTACGCGTCGTCCAGCGTCGCCGCCGACGGGGTGAGCAGCGTCGGCACGTTGACCGTCTTCAGCCCATCGGCCAGCTGTGCGGCGTTGTCCGGTGCGATGACCAGGTCAGGAGTGCGCGCCCCGACGGTGGCGGCGTCCGCGGTGAGGCCGGAGAGGTCGGTGCGCGGCGCCTGCGGCGGGAAGTTGGAGAACTCGTCCACCGCGACGACCTGGTCCCCGGCGCCGATCGCGTACAGCGTCTCGGTGGCGGTTGGGGACAGCGAGACGATTCGCTTCGGTTGTTGCGCCAGTGTCACGGGAGGTTGACCGGGCAGTTCGACCTTGACCGGGAACGCCGAGGCCGGGTCCTCGGCCGGTGCTGTTGATTCGGAACGGGGGCGGGTGGCGCACGCGGTCACCCCGGCGAGCAGGGCCAGCGTGGCGAGCAGCAGCGCGGCGAGTCGGCGGAACCCGGTCATGTCTTCCCTACGTTCGGCCGGTGCGGTGGGCGCGGCCGAGCGGCCGACGCCGCACCCCTGCACCGGGAGTGGCGGACATCGACGCCACGCGCGAAGGCGACCTGGCTCGTGCCCGGCGGACCGGGCCATCGCAGTTGCGGCACAGCACCGGATTCGCACCGGTTTCGCTTGGCGCTGGCGTCCCGCGAGCACCCTGTCGCGGGTACTCTGAGCTGGAAAGATATCAGGAGAAGATCTCCCGCCCACGCCGCCGCGGGGTGTCTTGCGGCACGAGGGCTATACCGACCGCGACCCAGCGGTTAAATTTGACAGCGGACCGTGTCCAGCGGCGTGCGGTCGTCGGCGTGAAGAGTGCGCGTGAACAGGGAAGTGCGTTGTGCTCAACCGCGCTTCGGCGGCAGGCAGGCGGTGCTGACCGCATTCCGCCACGCACGCGGCACGACCACCCGAGGAGAACCGACCCACCACCGTCTCTAACCCATGCGAGTGCGTTACAACAAGATGGTCAGCATCACTCCCAGGGTGCTGCTTCTGGGTATCGCGGCTGTTAAAGTTCCCTGAACAACTCCGGTCGCAGCGAGCGGGCAGTCGCGCCCGAAAACTTCTGTCGAGTAACCGGAAGTCACCTGCGGGCCAGCGTCGTCCCGTGCCCAGAAGTCGTGAAGTCAGGTCGCCGAAATCGACCGACGGCTTCCAGCACGAGAAATGACGAGGGAGGTCTGCGCAGTGGTCTTCTCTGCTGTCCCGGCGGCCCAGGGGTTGTACGACCCGGCCGCGGAGCAGGATTCCTGCGGTGTCGCGATGGTCGCCGACATCCGCGGACGTCGTTCCCACGGCATCGTCGCCGACGCCCTGACGGCGTTGGCGAACCTGGAGCACCGGGGTGCGGCCGGTGCCGAGCCGACCAGCGGTGACGGTGCGGGCATCCTGATCCAGTTGCCCGACGAGCTGCTGCGTGCCGAAGCGGGCATCGGGTTGCCGACGCCGGATGCGGCCGGACGCAGCCGCTACGCGGCCGGGATGGCGTTCCTGCCCGCCGACGCCGAGCAGCGGCGCCGGGCGGTGGAGCTGGTGGAGCGGGTCGCCGCCGAGGAGAACCTGCGCGTGCTGGGCTGGCGCGATGTGCCGATCGCGCCGGAGAAGGCGGGCGTGGGCACCACCGCGTTGAAGTGCATGCCGCACTTCGCGATCCTGCTGGTCGCCGGGCACGGCGGCGAGGCCGGTATCGAGCTGGACCGGTTGGCGTTCTGCCTCCGCAAGCGCGCCGAGAAGGTGGCCGCGCAGCAGGGCATTGAGCTGTACTTCGCATCGCTTTCCAGCCGAACCCTGGTCTACAAGGGCATGTTGACCACCCAGCAGCTGCCCGCGTTCTTCCCCGACCTCGGCGATCAGCGGCTGGTCAGCGCGATCGCGTTGGTGCACAGCCGGTTCTCCACCAACACGTTCCCGTCGTGGCCGCTGGCGCACCCGTTCCGCTTCGTGGCGCACAACGGTGAGATCAACACGATTCGCGGCAACCGCAACCGGATGCGGGCCCGCGAGGCGCTGCTGACATCCGACCTGATCTCCGGCGATCTCGCCCGGCTGTACCCGATCTGCACCGACGGCGGCTCGGACTCCGCTTCCTTCGACGAGGTGCTGGAGCTGCTGCACCTGGGCGGCCGGAGCCTGCCGCACGCGGTGCTGATGATGGTCCCGGAGGCGTGGGAGAACCACGCCGAGATGGACCCCAAGCGCAAGGCGTTCTACCAGTTCCACGCCAGCCTGATGGAGCCGTGGGACGGCCCGGCCTGCGTCACCTTCACCGACGGCACGCTGGTCGGCGCGGTGCTGGATCGCAACGGGCTGCGCCCGGCCCGCTGGTGGCAGACCGCCGACGACCGGGTGGTGCTGGCCAGCGAGACCGGCGTGCTCAACCTCAAACCGGAAGAGGTGGTGGCCAAGGGCCGCCTGCAGCCGGGCCGGATGTTCCTGATCGACACGGCGCAGGGCCGCATCGTCGACGACGAGGAGATCAAGTCCGACCTCGCCGAGGGCAACGCCTACGACGAGTGGCTGCACGCCGGGCTGCTCAACATCGACGAAATGCCGGACCGCGAGCACGTGGTGCAGAGCCACGAGTCGGTGGTGCGCCGCCAGTTGACGTTCGGCTACACCGAGGAGGAGCTCAGCCTGCTGCTGGCGCCGATGGCCACCGGTGGCGGCGAGCCGCTGGGGTCGATGGGCTCGGACACCCCGCCGGCGCCGCTGTCGCAGCGCTCCCGGATGCTCTACGACTACTTCGTGCAGCAGTTCGCGCAGGTCACCAACCCGCCGCTGGATGCGATCCGGGAAGAGATCGTCACCTCGGTGGCGCGCATCATGGGCCCGGAGCAGAACCTGCTGGAGCCCTCGGCGGTGTCCTGTCGGCACATCGTGCTGCCCAACCCCGTGATCGACAACGACGAGCTGGCCAAGCTCATCCACGTCAACGACGACGGCGACCTGCCGGGGTTCGCCTCCGCGGTGCTGTCCGGTCTGTACGAAGTGGACGGTGGCGGCGAGGCGCTGGCGGCGGCCATCGAGCGGGTCCGCCAGGAGGCTTCCGAGGCGATCGACGCCGGGGCGCGCGTGCTGGTGCTCTCCGATCGCGACTCGGACCACCAGCTGGCACCGATCCCGTCGCTGCTGCTGGTCTCGGCGGTCCACCAGCACCTGGTGCGGACCAAGGAGCGGTTGCGCGTCGCGCTGGTGGTGGAAAGCGGCGATGCCCGCGAGGTGCACCACGTGGCCGCGCTGCTCGGCTACGGCGCCGCGGCGGTCAACCCGTACCTGGCGTTCGAGACCATCGAGGACATGATCACCACCGGGCAGATCACCGGTACCCGGACGAAGGTGGCGATCCGCAGCTACGTGCAGGCGCTGGTCAAGGGCGTGCTGAAGGTGATGTCCAAGATGGGCATCTCCACCGTCGGCGCCTACACCGCCGCGCAGGTCTTCGAGGCCGTCGGGCTCTCCGAGCAGCTCGTCGACGAGTACTTCGAAGGCACCACCTCGAAGCTCGGCGGTGTCGGGCTGGACGTGCTGGCCGAGGAGGTCGCGCAGCGGCACCGCCGCGCCTACCCGGACAACCCGACCGACCGGGTGCACCGCAAGCTGGAGATCGGCGGCGACTACGTCTACCGGCGCGAGGGCGAGTTGCACCTGTTCACACCGGAGACGGTGTTCCTGCTGCAGCACGCCACCAAGACCGGCAGGTACGACGTGTTCCGCAAGTACACCGCGGAATGCGACCGGCTTTCCACCGAGGGCGGCACGCTGCGCGGTCTGTTCAAATTGGACAGTGGCCGGGCGCCGATCGACATCGACGAGGTCGAGCCGATCTCGGAGATCATGAAGCGGTTCTCCACCGGCGCGATGAGCTACGGCGCGATCTCCGCGGAGGCGCACGAGACGCTGGCGATCGCGATGAACCGGATCGGCGGCAAGTCGAACTCCGGGGAGGGCGGCGAGGACGTCGACCGGCTCTACGACCCGCAGCGCCGCTCGGCGGTCAAGCAGGTCGCCAGCGGCCGCTTCGGCGTCACCAGCGAGTACCTGGTCAACGCCAGCGACATCCAGATCAAGATGGCGCAGGGCGCCAAGCCGGGTGAAGGCGGTCAGCTGCCCGCGCACAAGGTGTACCCGTGGATCGCCAAGACCCGGCACTCCACGCCGGGGGTGGGGCTGATCTCCCCGCCGCCGCACCACGACATCTACTCGATCGAAGACCTGGCGCAGCTGATCCACGACCTGAAGAACGCCAACGAGCACGCCCGCGTGCACGTCAAGCTGGTCTCCGAGATCGGTGTCGGCACGGTCGCCGCGGGCGTTTCCAAGGCGCACGCCGACGTGGTGCTGATCTCCGGCCACGACGGCGGAACCGGGGCCGCGCCGCTGACGTCGCTGAAGCACGCTGGCACGCCGTGGGAGGTCGGGTTGGCCGAGACGCAGCAGACGCTGCTGCTCAACGGCCTGCGCGACCGGATCGCGGTGCAGGTCGACGGCGGTTTCAAGACCGGTCGCGACGTGGTCATCGCCGCGTTGCTGGGCGCCGAGGAGTACGGCTTCGCCACCGCGCCGCTGGTGGTCGAGGGCTGCGTGATGATGCGCGTGTGCCACCTCGACACCTGCCCGGTCGGGGTCGCCACCCAGAACCCGGAGCTGCGCGAGCGCTACACCGGCCAGGTCGACCACGTGGTGAACTTCTTCGAGTTCATCGCCCAGGAAGTGCGCGAATACCTGGCGCAGCTCGGGTTCCGCACCCTGGACGAGGCCATCGGGCAGGTTTCCGCGCTGGGCACCGATGCGGCGCTGGCGCACTGGAAGGCCCGCGGCCTGGACCTGAGCCCGGTGTTCGCCGAGCCGCAGACCCCGTACTCGCCGGTGCGGCGCCGGGTCCGCGAGCAGGACCACGGCCTGGACCACGCGCTGGACCGGACGCTCATCCAGCTCGCCGAGGCGGCGTTGGAGGACGCCCGCCCGGTGCGGCTGCAACTGCCGGTGCGCAACGTCAACCGCACCGTCGGCACCCTGCTGGGCGCCGAGGTCAGCCGCCGCTACGGCGGTGAGGGCCTGCCGTCGGACACCATCCGCGTCGAGCTGGAGGGCTCGGCCGGGCAGTCGTTGGGCGCGTTCCTGCCGCCCGGCGTCACGCTGGACATGATCGGCGACGCCAACGACTACGTCGGCAAGGGCCTCTCCGGCGGCCGGATCATCGTGCGCCCGCACCCGGACTCGGCTTTCGCCGCCGAGGACCAGGTGATCGCGGGCAACGTGATCTGCTACGGCGCGACCAGCGGTGAGATCTTCCTGCGCGGCAAGGTCGGCGAGCGGTTCTGCGTGCGCAACTCCGGTGCCATCGCGGTCGCCGAGGGCGCCGGTGACCACGCCTTCGAGTACATGACCGGCGGTCGCGCGGTGGTGCTCGGCCGCACCGGCCGCAACGTGGGCGCCGGGATGTCCGGAGGCATCGCCTACGTGCTGGACCTGGACCCGGTGCGGGTGAACACCGCGATGGTGGACTTGCAGCGGCCCAGCGCCAAGGAGCTGAAGTGGCTGCACGAGATCGTGCGGCAGCACCACGAACTGACCGGCTCGGCGGTGGCGGCTTCGCTGCTCGGCGACTGGCCGCGGCGCTCGGCGGCGTTCACCAAGGTGATGCCGCGCGACTACCAGCGCGTCCTGGACGCCATGCGGATGGCCAGGATCGAAGGCCGGGACGTGGACGAGGCGATCATGGAGGCTTCCCGTGGCTGACCCGAGGGGATTTCTGAAGTACTCGCGGGCCGATGCCCCCAAGCGCCCCACCGACGAACGGCTGGGCGACTGGCACGAGGTCTACGCCGAACTGTCCAAGGAGGACCGCAACGACCAGGTGTCGGCGCAGGCCGCGCGGTGCATGGACTGCGGTATCCCGTTCTGCCATTCGGGTTCGGCCGGTTGCCCGCTGGGCAACCTGATCCCGGAGTGGAACAACATGGTGCGCCGCGGCCGGTGGCGCGACGCCAGCGAGCGGCTGCACGCCACCAACAACTTCCCGGAATTCACCGGGAAGTTGTGCCCCGCGCCGTGCGAAGCCGGTTGTGTGCTGGCCATTTCGCCGGAGGCCGGTGGCGCGGTGGCCATCAAGCGGGTCGAGGAAACGATCGCCGAGGTCAGCTGGGAGAACGAGTACGTCACCGCCCAGGTGGCCGAGGTGCACACCGGCAAGCGGGTGGCCGTGGTCGGCTCCGGGCCGGGCGGGCTGGCCGCAGCGCAGCAGCTGACCCGAGCTGGCCACGAGGTGACGGTGTACGAGCGCGACGACCGCATCGGCGGCCTGCTGCGCTACGGCATCCCCGCGTTCAAGATGGAGAAGTCCGTACTGGACCGGCGGTTGGCGCAGATGCGGACCGAGGGCACCAGGTTCATCACCGGCTGCGAGGTCGGCGTCGACCTCACCGTCGAGGACCTGCGCGCCGGTTACGACGCCGTGGTGCTCGCGGTGGGCGCGCTGCGCGGCCGCGACGACCGCACGATCGCGGGCCGCGACCTCAAGGGCGTGCACCTGGCCATGGATCACCTGGTGCTGGCGAACAAGGAGTGCGAGGGCGACGGCCCGACGTCGATTTCGGCGCGGGGCAAGCACGTGATCGTCCTCGGCGGCGGCGACACGGGTGCCGACTGCTACGGCACCGCGACCCGGCAGGGCGCGCTTTCGGTGACGCAGCTGGACAACTACCCGCAGCCGCCGACGACCCGCGACGACGACCTCTCGCCGTGGCCCACCTGGCCGTACATCCTGCGCACCTACCCGGCGCACGAGGAGGCCGGGGAGCGGAAGTTCGCGGTGGCGATCGAGTCGTTCGCCGGGGACGACGAGGGCAACGTGCGCGCTGTGCGGCTGCGCGAGGTGCGGGTGCAGCGCGACGCGGCGGGGCGGCGGCAGATCGTCCCGGTGTCCGACGAGGTGACGGAACTGCCCTGCGACCTGGCGCTGCTGGCGATCGGTTTCGACGGTGTCGAGCAGATGCCGCTGGTCGACGGGCTGGGCATCGAGTTGACCAGGCGCGGCACCATCGGATGCGGCTCGAACTGGGAGACCGCGGCGCCGGGCGTGTTCGTCTGCGGCGACGCCCACCGCGGCGCGTCCCTGGTGGTGTGGGCGATCGCGGAGGGCCGCTCGGTGGCCAACGCGGTCGACACCTACCTCACCGGTGACTCCCAGCTCCCGTCCCCGGTCCACCCGACGGCCCTTCCCCTCGCGGTCGCCTGACCGCTTGGCGGCGGTCATCGCCGGTCGGAAAATGCGCTTCGGGCCCGAGCAGTCGTTGTGGTTACATGGCTTCGTGGTTCCCATTGACCGGCTGCTCGCGTTCGCGGCCATGTCGTTCCTGCTGATCGTGATCCCAGGCCCGAGCGTGCTGTTCGTGATCGGGCGCGCGCTGGCGCACGGCCGCCGTGCCGCGCTGACCACGGTCGTGGGGAACACGCTCGGGGCCTACGCGCTCGTCGTCGCCGTCGCGTTCGGAGTCGGCGCCGTCGTCGAGCGGTCGGCCCTGGCGTTCAACGCGCTGAAGCTGGTGGGCGCGGCGTACCTGGTGTACCTGGGCGTGAAGGCGATCCGGCAGCGCGGGTCGCTGCACGCCGCGTTCACCGGTGACGGTCCCGCGCACGGCAGCCTGCGCACGTTGTGGGAGGGGTTCGCGGTCGGCGTCGCCAACCCCAAGACCATCGTGTTCTTCGCCGCCGTGCTGCCGCAGTTCGTCGACCGAGATCAGGGCCACGTGGCGGTTCAGATGCTGCTGCTGGGCGTGGTCTTCAACGTCATCGCGGTGGCCTCGGACAGCGTGTGGGGGCTGGCCGCGGCCACCGCGCGGAACTGGTTCGCCCGCTCACCGAGGCGACTCGCCATGGTCGGCGGGGTCGGTGGGCTCACCATGATCGGCCTGGGTGTCACGGTCGCCGTGACAGCCCGCAAGGACTAGGCCCATTCCGCGATGTGCCGTCAGATGCTCCGCAGGACTGGTGGGAGCCCGTCGGGGTGCACGATGCCGAGGCGCTGGGTGGCGCGGGTCAGCGCCACGTAGAGGTCGTTCAGGCCGCGTTCGGAGTCGTCGACGATGGTGGCCGGGTCGATCACCACGACCGAGTCGAACTCCAGACCTTTGGCCTGGTCGACGGTGAGCAGCACGGCCGGGGATTCCAGATCGTCGGGTTGGGTGCCGACCACCGCGTCGGGCAGCGCATCCGCCAGCCGCGGGCCGAGTTCGGCCAGCAGCTCCGGCGGCAGCAGTACCGCCAGGCGGCCTTCCCCGACCTCGCGCAGTTCGTCGGTGACCACGCTCGGCAGCACGGCGGCTAGGTCGGCCGTCGGGACCTGGCGGGTCCACGGCTGGTGGCCGCTGGTGCGCACCGATCGCGGGAGCGCCAGGTCGGTGTCCATTTCGGACAGCACGTCGGCCGCGATGGCCATGATCTCGGCCGGGGTGCGGTAGTTGACGGTCAGCTCCACCAGTTTCCAGCGGTCCTGCACGTACGGGTGCAGCACCTCGTGCCAGGACCGGGCACCGGCCAGCGCGCCGGTCTGCGCGACGTCGCCGACCAGCGTCATCGACCGGCTCGGGCAGCGCCGCATCAGCACCCGCCACGCCATCGCGGACAGTTCCTGCGCCTCGTCGACGATGACGTGCCCGAAGGTCCAGGTGCGGTCTTCGGCGGCGCGTTCGGCCGCGGTCAGGTCGCTGCTGGCGCGGAACCGATCGGCCAGCAGTTCGGCGTCGAGCACGTCGGAAACCCGCAGCCGTTCCTCGTCGGCGAGTTCCTCGTCCTGCTCCATGATGTGCAGAACGCCTTGCGCGTAGGCGAGTTCCTCGCGTTCCTGGCGTTCGCGCTCGGCCCGCGCCTGGGCGTCGTCCACGCCGAGCAGTTCGGCGAGTTCGTCCAGCAGCGGCACATCGCTGGGCGTCCAGGCAGTGCCCGGCAAGCGCAGCAGTTCGTCGCGTTCGGCGTCGTCGAGGTGCTTGCGGGTTGCGGTGGTCAGCCGCTGCGGCGAACTCAGCAAGTCGTCCAGGAGTTCCTGCGGGGTGATCTCCGGCCACAGTTCTTCGAGCGTCTTGCCGACCACCGCATCGGCGCGCAGTTCGCGGTTGATGTCGTCGAGGTCGCGGCGATCGAGCAGGTCACGACCGAGCCGGTCGGCGACCTGCATGGTCAGCGCGGCGAACATCTCGTCGCGGAAGATCCGCCGAGCGCGGTTGTGCGGCTTGCGGGACCGGCGGGCCCGGGTGCGGGCCTGGGTCGCGGTGTGCCGGTCGATGCGCAGCGCCTCGCGATCGAAGGTGATCTCGGTGTAGTCCTCGGGCACCCGCTGCCGGTCGCGGACCGCGGCGCCGAGCACGTCCACCATGCTCGCCCGCCCCTTGATCTCCGCGGCCCGCGCGGATTCGCCGCCGGTGGCGGTGATCCCCGGATACAGACCGCCCACAGTGGACAGCAGCACGCCGGTCTCGCCGAGCGAGGGCAGCACCTGCCCGATGTAGCGCAGGAAGGTCGGGTTCGGGCCGACGACCAGCACACCGCGCTTGGACAGCTGTTCGCGGAAGGTGTAGAGCAGGAAGGCCGCGCGGTGCAGCGCGACGGCGGTCTTGCCGGTGCCGGGGCCGCCCTGCACCACCAGCACGCCGTTCATCCCGGCGCGGATGATGCGGTCCTGCTCGGCCTGGATGGTGGCGACGATGTCCTGCATCTGCCCGGTGCGGCGGGCGTCGAGCCGGGCCAGCAGGGTCGCTTCCCCGGCCAGACCAAGGTTGCCGCCCTCTTCGGCGGCGTCGAGGTCGAGCACCTCGTCCTCGTAGTCCAGCACCTTCCGCCAGCTGGTGCGCAGGTGCCGTCGGCGCCGAACACCGTCCCGCGCGGCGGCGGTGGCCAGGTAGAACGGCCGCGCGGCGGGGGCGCGCCAATCCAGCAGCAGCGGTTCGTACTCGTTGTCCTCGTCGAACAACCCGAGCCGACCGACGTGGAACGTCTCGCCGCTGTCCAGATCCAGCCGCCCGAAGCACATCCCGTGTTCCACGGCGCTGAGCTGGGTCAGCTTGTCGGTGTACATGCGGGTGGAGATGTCGCGCTCGGTGCGCGCCTGCGGCGGACCACCGCTGTCCCGCAGCGTTTCCTTCAGCCGCTGCGTCGTTTCCTGCCGCAGCGCATCCAGCTTCGCGTAGAGCATGGCGAGGTACTGCTGCTCGGCTGCGATCTCCTGCGCGCGGACGGCATCCCGATCGGCTCGGGCATTCGACAATTGCGCCACCTTGTACCAGAGACAGGTCAGGGAAAGCCCACATCGGGGCCCGACCCGCCAATATACCGCGCGCGGCGAAGTGCGGTCGGGGGGGGGGGGACCCCCCCCCCCCCACCCCCGAGTCACAGCAGGGCGGACAGTCCGAGGATCACGCCGAAGGAGACCACCGAAAGCAGCGTTTCCATCACCGACCAGGTTTTGAGGGTCTGTCCGACGGTCATCCCGAAGTACTCCTTGACCAGCCAGAACCCGGCGTCGTTGACGTGCGAGAGGAAAAGCGACCCGGAGCCGATGGCCAGCGCGACCAGTGCCCTGCGCCGGTGGGAGTCCGGCCACCAGCGGCGCCACCATGCCAGCGGCCGAGATGGTGGCCACCGTCGCCGAACCGGTCGCGACTCGGATGCCGACCGCGATCAACCAACCCAGCACCAGCGGCGAAAGATGGGCCCCGCTGGCCACATCGGTGATCATTCGAGGAGCTGCTGCGGTGGCGGGCCGGGCACGGGCTGATGCCGATGCATCCGCGCCCGGTCGCCGTGCGGCTGCACTGCGAGATCGCCGAGTGCATCCGCGGCGGTGACCGGGCGCGGGCTGAGGAAGCTATGCGCGAGTTGGTCGCCGAAGCGTTGGAGGGAACGTTGTCGGGGTTGGCGGCTGCCGCCCAGTAACCGTGGCTCAGGAGTTCCTGGGCGGGGGATCAGTAGCCCTGGTAGCTACCGCCGGACCGGGTGCTCGCCACGCCGGGCACGTCGGACACCGAGCCGTAGCGCGAGATCGAGTACCGGGTGGCCGCGATGATGTTGTCGACCGGGTTGTAGATGTTTTCGTGGCCGGGCAGGGCGAAGGAGTCGAAGGTCGGCTTGATGGTCTGCATCAGGCCGATCGACGGGGTGCCCGCCGCGGCGTTGGAGTCCCAGTCGTTGCTGGCGCTCGGGTTGCCGTTGGATTCGTGCATGATGATCGTCCGGATCGCGTCGGCGTCGGCCTGGTCGCGGGAGATGCCGTTGGCCTCCAGCACGCCCTGCGCCTGGTCGATCCAGGCGCCGACCTGGTCCTTCGCGCTGTCCTGGACCGGCGCGGCCTCCGGCGCGGGCACAGCCTCCGGGGCGGGCTGTGCGGCGGGCGCAGGCTGCGCGGCAGGGGCGGGTTGGGCTTGCGGGGCGATCTGGGCCTGCGCGGGCAGCGGTGCGGCGTCGGCCAGCGGGGCGACGTGCGCGGCGGCCTGCACGGTGGGCTGCTCGGTCTTCACGGGGCCGACGCCGGTGAAGACGCCGATCACGCCAACGGCGGCCACGGCGACGCCGAGCTGCATGGACCGCATCTTCGGGGGGACGCGGTGCTGCCGGTTCGCCGAGTCGGTGACGAACGCGGCGCGCAGCCAGTTCGCCGTTCGTGGCGCCGCTGCCGCACAGCGGTGCCACCCGGTCTTCCGGGTATTTCGATCGTCGGGGGCGATCAGTTCGGGGGAATTAATTTGTTCGGGGGTCACGGGAACCGAGACTCCAGCACGGAGCGTGTACACGCATCGCGGTTTGCACGTACGTAGGTACCTAGATTCGCCCATTAGGGCGACGTCGCGAATGGTCTCGGTTACTTAACGTGAACTACTCGGCGGTAGCGTCCGCGACGGCACCAGGCTTCTGCGTCGCGACCCAACCGCCGATCTGCGCGCGGGAGGAGAAGTCGAGCTTGGTCAGGATGTTCTGCACGTGGCCTTCGACGGTGCGCTGCGCGATCACCAGGCTCTCGGCGATCTCCTTGTTGGTGTTGCCCTGCGCGACCAGCTCGGCGATCTGCCGCTCCCGCCGGGTCAGCGGCATCGGGTGCACGTTGTCCTCGCTGCGCGCCCGCACGTTCTTCTTCACTTCCAGCGCGTAGTCGATGGTGCTGTTCAGCGATAGCTGGCGGCCCCGGTCGAACGCCTCCTGGAACGCCCCGTCCCCGAGCGAAGCCCGGGTCTGCGCCTCGTGCTCGTCGTGGTCGGCGGCGAAGTTCGCCCAGAAACCGGGCGCCGCCCGCACCGCGTCCCATGCCGTCGAGGCCGCGCCGAACAGCCGCGCGGCGCGCTCGTGCCTGCCCTGCCGCTGCGCCACCCAGGCGAGGCTGTCGACGTTGGTGGCCATCCCCATCCGGTTGTCCAGCTGGCGCTGCATGCCGAGGGCTTCCTTCGCCGCGGCCTCGGCCCGCTCCGGATCCCCGCGCCGCACCTCGACCTGCGCGGACGCGGACAGCGCGTAGGAGCGCCAGTACAGTTCGCCGCGCTCCGCGGTCAGCCGGACGCACTCGGCCAGCAGACCCAGCCCGGTCGAGTAGTCCTCGCCGAGGCCCTTGACGAGACCGAGACCGAACAGCGTGAACAGTTCGCCGCCGAGCACCTCGCGCTTGCGGAACTGGCCCAACGCCTCCTCGGCCAGCGCGGCCGCGCGTGCGATGTCGTTGACGAAGAACGCCGCCATGGCCCGCACCAGCGTCAGGTAGGCCTTCTCGGTCTCCTCACCGCGCTGGTCGGCCAGCTCGGTGGCCTGCTCCAACATCGATTTCGCGGTGTCGGTGTCGCCCTGCAGCAGGGCGAACCAAGCGCCGACCCGCTGCGCCCGCACCCGCTCGGGCACCTCGTGCGGCGCGATCGCCATGGCCTCGTCGAGCCAATGGCGGCCCTCGCTGTTGAGGCCCCGGATCCCCCAGTAGGGCCAGAGATCCGTGCACATCCGCAGCGCGGTCCCGGCGGTTTCCGGGCTCGCGGCGGCCGTGCGCAGCGCCACGCGGAGGTTGCCCTGTTCGCTGCGCAGCCGCTGGACCCAGGCCACCTGGTCCGGGCCGATCCAGTCGGCGGCGAAGCGGCCGACGAGGTTGGCGTAGAAGGCGAGGTGCCGCTGCCGCACGGCATCCAGCTCGCCGAACCCGATGAGCTTGTGCTGACCGTATTCGCGCAGCGTGTGCGGTAGCCGGAAGCGGACTTCGCCGCCTTCTTCCTCGCGCATCAGCACCGACTTGTCCACCAGCGAGTGGATCGCGCCGAGCACATCGGTTTCGGAGAGCCCGTCGGCGACCACCTGCTCAGCGCCGGTCAGGTCGAAGCTGCCGGAGAACACCGACATCCGCGCCCACGTCAACCGGTCCTGGTCGGAGGCGAGTTCGTAGCTCCAGTCGATCAACGCGCGCAGCGTCTGCTGCCGGGCCGGGGCGCCGCGGCGTCCCTCGGTGAGCAGGTCGTAGTGCTCGGCCAGGCGTTCTTCCAGCTGCCGCAGGGACAGCGAGCGCAGCCGCAGCGCCGCCAGCTCGATCGCCAGCGGGTTGCCGTCGAGGTGGTGGCACAACCGCATCAGCGCGGTGGCGTTCTCGGCGGTGACCTCGAACTCGGGGACCGCGGCCTTGGCCCGCTCGATGAACAGCCGGACCGAGGAGAACTGCTCGTAGGCCTCCGGCGGCGGCAGGTGTTCGATGTCGGGGACCTGCAACGGCGGGACGACCATCGTCGCCTCCCCGGCGACGCCGAGCGACTGCCGACTGGTGGTCAGCACCCGTACTCCCGGGCACCACCGCACGACCGCGTCCACCAGCAGCGCGACGTCCTCGACCACGCGTTCGCAGTTGTCCAGCAACAGCAGCATCTCGCGGTTCTTGAGCTGTTCGATGACGGTGTCGATGTCGTCACCGGCCGACGGGCCGCCGATGCCAAGCTGCTCGATGACCGCGTCGACCACCAGCGAGCCGTCCCGCACGTCTTCCAGCTCGACGCAGCGCGCCTTGTCCCGGAAGGAGCGGCGCATGTTGCTCGCGACCCGGATCGCCAGCCGGGTCTTGCCGACGCCGCCGGGGCCGGTGAGGGTCACCACCCGGGATTCGGCGAGCAGGCGCTTGGTGAGGGTGATCTCGCGGCGTCGACCGACGAAGCTCGTGACGTCGGCCGGGAGATTGCCCGCTGGCTCCCGCACACGGGCTCGCGCAGTGGAGACCACGCCACGAGCTTAACCCGCTGAATGGGCTCTGACCTGCGATCTTGTACCCAGCTAGGTCGTCTCACCCGTAAGAGTGAATATCGAATCGATAGGCACGAAGCGTAAACAGCGCTAGCCCTGGATGAATGTGTCGGGCCTCACCGCATCGTGCGGTTTGTGTGAATGCCTTAATGCGGAATGTAACTGCCAAGACGCGGTGGGTGCGTTCGGGATGGGCGGCGCGCCCCGACTTCCGCGGATGCGCCGGAAGATCGAGTGCTGGCAGCGCCACCGCGGACCGGGTTGTTCACACCAGGCCGGGGACGGCCAGGAAGACCAGCCAGGCAGCCAGCGGTGCGACACCGATCATCGACATGCCCCAGGCCATCAGGTTGCGGAAGGTCCTGGTGCGCTCGGACTCCTCGGTGTTGGCGACCACCAGCGCGCCGCCGGTGGAGAACGGACTGGAGTCCACGGCAGACGCCGCGACGCACAGCGCGGTGACGAAACCGAACACCGCGATGTCGCCGGACGCCATGAACGGCACGGCCAGCGGTACCAGTGCGCCGAACATCGCATTCGTGGAGGCGAAGGCCGATACCAGCCCGCCCACCAGCAGGATCAGCAGCGCCGCCAGCAGCGGCTGGCTGATGCCCGCGATCGAAGCGCCGAGGCTGTCGACCACGCCGACGTTCTGGAGCATCGTCACGTAGGTCACGATGCCGCCGATCAGCAGCACGACGCTCCAACCGATCTGCGCGGCGGCGTCCTTGCTCTGCCGAGGGAAGATCACGGTGAGGGCCACGGCCGCGGCCAGCGCGCCGAACCCGACGTCGAGGTCGAACCCCAGCGCCCCGATCACGAGCAGCACCAGCAGCGCGATGGTCAGCACCTGCGCGCCGCTCCAGCGCTGCACGGCAGCCCCGGGCCCGTCCGCCGGTTCGACCTCCGCAGGCTGCACCTTGCCGCGCCCGAGCAGCTTCCAGCCGCCGAAGAGGGTGAACGCGACGAGGTTCAGCGCCAGGTTGAACAGGAAGGTGGCCAGGAAGACCCCACCGGCGTTCACCTGCACTCCGTTGTGCACCAGCACGCCGTCGACAATGCTGAAGTAGACGCTGATCGGGGAAAAACCACCGGCGTTCGTGCCGTTGAGGATAGACAGCCCGACCAGCATCGGATGGATGCGGTAGCGCTGGGCGAACGCCAGCCCGACCGGCGCCAGGATCGCGTTGGTCGCCGCGCTGACCGCACCCGAGCCGGTGATCGCGGCCGCCAGCAGGAACAGCACCCAAGGGACCAGCACGACCCGGCCGCCGACCGCCTGCACCGAGCGGCCGACGATCCGGTCCACCGTCCCGTTGTGCTTGGCGATGGCGAACAGCCACGTGACGCCCACCAGGGTCACCAGCAGGGAGCCGGGAAAACCCTTGGCCACATCATCGGGGTCCAACCCGAAGTAGGCCGTGCCGAGCACGAAAGCCGCGACGAGCGCCACCGCACCCATGTTCACCGGACGCCACATGGCCAGCGCGAAGACCGCGACCAGCACGAGCACCGACAGCAATTCAGCGGGCATGGTGGAAAAACCTTCCCTCGATCCGGGAGTTGTGGGGGTACGCGCTGGGTCAGTGGATTTCGACGCGGTACCGGAACGTGCTGGCCAGACCGCGGGACCGGCGCACCTCGACCGGGGTGCCGGAATGGGTCCGGGCCACGCGTTCGACGACCACCACCGGTTCGCCGGACGAGCAGCCGAGCAGTTCGGCGATCCGGCCGTCGGCGAGTTCCACCCACAGCTCCTCGTCGGCGGAACCCACGATTTGCCCGCACAACTGCTCGTAGACGGGGTAGAGCAGGTCGCCGATCTGGTCCAGGTCGACGTCGCGGAGCCGCTCGAAGGTCGGCAACGGCAACCAGATGTCCTCGACGAGGAACGGCTCGCCGTCGTAGAGCCGCACGCGGTGCAGCCGCAACGTCCGAGCACCCGTGCGCTCGCCGAGGGCGTTCGCGACGTCGGCAGGAGCGGGTTCGGTCTCGCGGGCGAGGATCCGGCTGGCGGGCACCTGGTCGCCCTGCCGGTAGTGGCGGAAGAACCGGAACAGCGAGTTCTGCGCCTGCATCCGACGCAGGTAGGTGCCGTTGCCCTGGCGGCGCTCCAACAGACCCTCGTCGACCAGATCGGTCAGCACCCGCCGCATGGTGCCCAGCGAAACCCCGTAGTCCTGGGCGAGTTCGGCTTCGGCGGGCAGCGGTTCGGTGGGGGGCCACTCGCCGCCGCGGAGGCGCTCGGTGAGCGCTTCCCGAAGCCGAGCGTGCAGCGGCAGCCGCGGGTCCATGGCGGCCAGCGCTTCGCGCGCGGCTTTGGCTGACGACGATGACATGCCCGCCATCATGAACCCTCTTCCTTTAGTCGTCTAGTCCTATAGAGGTTTAAAATAATGCGGTGCGCACCTCCGTCGACACCCACGCCCACGTCTTCCACCACGGCCTGCCGCTGGCGGCAGGCCGCCGGTACGCACCGGACTACGACGCGCAACCGACTGACTACCTCGCCGAGCTGGACCGCCACGACATCGATCGCGGCGTATTGGTGCAGCCGAGCTTCCTCGGCACCGACAACACCTTCCTGCTGGACTGCGCGGCGCGGCACCCGGCGCGGCTGCGGGCCGTGGTGGTGGTCGACCCGGCCGAGCTCGACCTCGCCGGGCTTGATCGGTTGCAGGCGGCCGGGGTGCGCGGCATCCGGCTGAACCTGATCGGCGTGGCGGTGCCCGACCTGTCCGCGTGGGAGCCCTTCGCCGACCGCATGGCACGGCTCGGCGTGCACCTGGAATTCCAGGCCTGCGGACCGCAGTGGGTCCAACTCGCCCCCGCGCTGCGCGAGTGGCCGGGACCGGTGGTGATCGATCACGTTGGCCTGCCGCGACGCGCCGCGGACCCCGGTCGGCACGCGGTCCGGGAACTGGCCGCGCGCGAGCACGTCTGGATCAAGATCTCCGCGCCCTACCGCAGCCCCAGCGGTCAGGCCAGCACGGCCGCGGCGGAACTGGCGGACACCGTCGGGGTGGACCGCCTGCTGTGGGGCAGCGACTGGCCGTGGACGCAGCACGAACAGGGCCGCAGCTTCGGCGAACTCCTCTCCTGGGCCCGGGCGCTGCTGGGCCCCCGATTCGAGCAGGTGCTCCAGGAGAATCCGGCGCGCCTGCTGGACTGGCCGTGATCGCGGTCCCGGGGGGTGCTGCCGGACCGACGGCGGACTCCTAGGCTGATCCGGTGCGGTTCGAAGGTTTCGGCGACGGCGCGTTGGAGTTCTTCGACGGGCTGGTGGCCGACAACTCCAAGGCTTATTGGAACGACAACCTGGTCGTCTACCGCGAGCAGGTGCGTGCGCCGATGGAGGCGTTGCTCGCCGAACTGGAACCGGACTTCGCGCCCGGTTTCGGCAAGGGCAAGGTCTTCCGGCCGCATCGGGACGTGCGGTTCAGCCGGGACAAGTCGCCGTACAAGACGCACTGCGGCGCGGTGATCGAGCAGGGCCGTGGTGGCGGTGCCTACTACGTCGAGATCGGCGCGGACGGGATGCTCGTCGCTGGTGGCTGCTACCACACCGAGTCCGACCAGCTCGCCCGCTTCCGCACCGCGGTGGACACCGACATCCACGGCGAGCACCTCCGGAAGCTGCTCGACGTGCTCGTCGGCGCGGGGTGGGAGATCGCCGGGGAGACGCTGCGGAGTCGGCCGCGCGGCTTCGCCGCCGATCATCCACGGCTGGATCTGCTGAAGCACCGCACGCTGTACGCGTCCCGCAGCTGGCAGTCCGACGACGTGCTGTACGAGCGGGCCTGCTTGGAGCGGGTTCGACAGGCGTGGACCGCGGTGCGGGAACTCAACCAGTGGTGCGCCGACCACATCGGCGTCACCGAGAAGAAGCGCCGCTGAGCTCAGCGGCGCCGCACGGCCGCGATGATCGCCCAACTTGCCGCCACGCCCGCCACGTCGACCAGCGCGTCGGCGAGCTCGCAACTGCGTCCCAGCGGCAGCAGTCCCTGCAGCACCTCCGATGCCGCCGCGTAGCCGACCAGCGCGGGCAGCAGGCGCGAGGTCTGGCATCCGGCGATCCGGCCGGTGCTGGCCAGCGCCGCGAACAGCGCGAAGTGCACCACCTTGTCGGTGCCCGGCGGCGCAGTCGGTACGCCCGATTCGGGGGTGAACAGGATGACCAGACTCGCCAGTCCCGAGATCACGAACGGCGCTCGGGCGAGCTGAGTTCTGTAATGATCCAGCAACGATCTCCCCGATCGGCGCGGACAGGCATGGCTGCGTGCTGCACGCAGCGGTCAACAGACTACGCTGGCACAACGTGAGTCGACGAGCCAAGATCGTTTGTACCATGGGCCCAGCCACCGCCACACCGGAGAAGGTGGCCGAGCTCGTCAGCAGCGGGATGGACGTCGCCCGGCTGAACTTCAGCCACGGCAGCCACGCGGATCACCAGCAGGTCTACGACATGGTCCGGGCCGCGTCCAAGGAGTCCGGCCGCGCCGTCGGAATCCTGGGCGACCTGCAGGGGCCGAAAATCCGCCTTGGCAGCTTCGCCGCCGGGCCGGTGGAGTGGCGAACCGGTGACACCGTGCGCATCACGGTCGACGACATCCAGGGCACCCATGATCGGGTGTCTACCACCTACGAGGGCCTCGCCAACGACGCCAAGGTCGGCGACCGACTGCTGGTCGACGACGGCAAGGTGGGGCTGACCGTCACAGGCGTCGAGGACAACGACGTCGTGTGCGAGGTGACCGAGGGCGGTCCGGTTTCGGACCACAAGGGGATTTCCCTGCCGGGCATGGACGTTTCGGTGCCCGCGATGTCCGAGAAGGACATCGAGGACCTGGAGTTCGCGCTGGAGCTCGGCGTGGACTTCATCGCGCTGTCCTTCGTGCGCAGCCCGGCCGACATCGACCTGGTGCACCAGGTGATGGACAAGGTCGGCCGCCGCGTCCCGGTGATCGCCAAGCTGGAGAAGCCGGAGGCGGTCGACAACCTGGAGGCCATCGTGCTGGCCTTCGACGGCGTCATGGTCGCCCGCGGTGACCTCGGCGTCGAGTTGCCGTTGGAACACGTGCCGCTGGTTCAGAAGAAGGCGATCCGGATCGCGCGGGAGAACGCGAAGCCGGTCATCGTCGCCACCCAGATGCTCGATTCCATGATCAACAACTCCCGTCCGACGCGCGCCGAGACCTCCGACGTCGCCAACGCGGTGCTGGACGGCACCGACGCCGTGATGCTCTCCGGCGAGACCAGCGTCGGCCGCTACCCGATCGAAACCGTGCAGACGATGGCGCGCATCGTCGAAGCGGTCGAGGCCGGTTCGACGGCACCACCGCCGCTGAGCCACGTCCCGCGCACCAAGCGCGGCGTCATCTCGTACGCGGCGCGTGACATCGGCGAACGGCTCAACGCCAAGGCACTGGTCGCCTTCACGCAGTCCGGCGACACCGTGCGCCGACTGGCCCGGTTGCACACCAGGCTGCCGCTGTTGGCGTTCACCCCGGAGGAATCCGTCCGGAGTCAGCTGTCTCTCACTTGGGGGACGGAGACGTTCTTGGTGCCTAAAGTCGACACAACCGACCAAATGGTGCGGCAGGTGGACCAGGCGATGCTGTCCCTGGGCCGCTCGCAGCGCGGCGACATGGTGGTCGTCGTCGCGGGTTCGCCGCCCGGCACGGTCGGTTCGACCAACCTCATCCGCGTGCATCGACTGGGCGAGGAAGACCACGTCTGATCCGCGTGTTCGGACGGGAGCCACCCGGCGCTCCCGTCCGCTGACCGGGCGGACGCAAGAGCACTAGGAGCGCGCAGTGACCGAAGCGGCCCGAGCCGCGGCTGCGGACCCGACCGGCACTCGGCTGCGGGACGACGTTCCGCTGGACGTCAACGGCATGCCGCACGGCCAGCCGGTGCTGGACAGCCTGGTGGCCCTGCTCGACCTGGAGCGCATCGAGGAGAACATCTTCCGCGGTGTCAGCCCGGCTTCCTCGCCGGTGCGCGTCTTCGGCGGTCAGGTCGCCGGGCAGGCGCTGGTCGCCGCCGGTCGCACGGTGCCGCCGGAGCGGCAGGTGCATTCGCTGCACGCCTACTTCATCCGGCCTGGCGACCCGAGCATCCCGATCGTCTACGAGGTCGACCGCACCCGCGACGGTCGCTCGTTCACCACCCGCCGCGTCGTCGCGGTGCAGCGCGGCAAGGCGATCTTCGCCCTGTCGGCGTCCTTCCAACTCCAGGAGGAGGGCATCGACCACGCCGAGCCGATGCCCGAGGTGCCGGACCCGGAGACGCTGCCGACCTTCGGCGAACAGATCGGCCCGCTGATCGAGAAGCTGGGCAGGGCCCAGCCACGACCGATCGACGTGCGCTACGTGACCGAACCGCCGTGGGTCAGCCGCGAGCGCGGGCCGCGGGAAGCCCGCAGCCAGGTGTGGATGCGCGCCGACGGCGTGCTGCCCGACGACGACCTGCTGCACGTGTGCATCGCGGCGTTCGCCTCCGACATGACGCTGCTCGACGCGGTGCTGGCGCGGCACGGCGTCTACTGGGGGCTGGACAACGTCAGCGGCGCGAGCCTGGACCACGCGATGTGGTTCCACCGCCGCTTCCGCGCCGACGAGTGGCTGCTCTACGACTGCGCCTCGCCCAGCGCCTCCGGCGCCCGCGGCCTGGCCACCGGTCGCTTCTTCTCCCGAGACGGCCGCCTGGTGGCGACAGTCGTCCAAGAAGGGCTGCTACGCGTCAGCGATTGATCGCGCACTCCTGCGGGCCGGTTCGCGTGGCGGAGTTGGCGATTTCGCGCGCAGGTCTCACCGCGATCGGCGGCGTTTGGGGCGCAGGTGCCGGGGCGCGGTCAGGGCCTTGCCGTCCGTCTGGTTCGAAGGAGCAGTCGTGCACATCGCCTGGGGGTCGTTCCTGCTGGCGCTGCTGGTGATCGTCCTGGTGCCGGGGCCGGATTTCGTGCTCGTCACGCGCAGCGCCGCGAACGGTGCGCGCTGGGGCTGGCTCGCGGCGGCCGGGGTGACCTGCGGGCTGCTGGTGCACGCGACGGCGGCGACCCTCGGGCTCTCCGCGCTGGTGGCGACCGCGCCCGCGGCGCTGCGAGTGGCGAGAGTCGGCCAAGCGGTTACGACGCTTCGAAAAACAAGATCGAAACAAGCTCCGAGCCTCGTTGACCGGCTGTGATGGGCGGTTTACGCTGCATGATCTGTTTGGCTAGCCGAGGGAGCTGCGTGATGCGTCGACGATGGGGATTGGCGTTCGGATTGGCGGTGGCGCTGGGTGTTCCGTTCGCCTTCGTGGCCCCGTCCGGGGCCGCGCCCAGCGGGCCGGACGCGTTGCGGGTAGACCTCGACGACATCCTCGCGGACCAGCGGTTGAACGGCTCGCACGCCGGAGTCGTGGTGCGCGACCCGGACACCGACGAGGTGCTCTACAGCAGGCAGGCGACGGACCGGGCGACCCCGGCGTCGAACGCGAAGCTGCTCACCTCCGCCGCTGCGGTGGAAACCCTGGGGCCGGACTACCGGTTCCGCACCGATGTGCTGACCAGCGCGGCGCAGCAGGGCTCGGTGCTGCTCGGTGACCTCTACCTGCGCGGCACCGGCGATCCGACGCTGCTCGCGGCCGACTACGACCGGCTCGCGGCGCAGGTGGCCGAGTCCGGGATCCGGGTCGTGCAGGGGAATCTGCGCACCGACGACAGCTGGTTCGACGACGTGCCGCTGGGCACCGGATGGGCCTGGGACGACGAGCCGTACTACTACGCCGCCCCGGTGTCCGCGCTGACGGTGGCGCCCAACACCGATTTCGACGCCGGAACCGCGATCGTGCGGGTCAGCCCGACCACCGAGGGGCAACCGGCCGTGGTGCAGCTCGACCCGGCCACCGAGGCCGTGCGGATCGACAACCAGACCACCACATCCACTGCCGGGGGCGAGCCCGACGTGACCGTGCAGCGCGACCACGGCGGCTCCCGGGTGGTGGTGAGCGGCACCGTTGCGGCCGGTGCGCAGCCCTTCGAGGACTTCACCAGCGTGCCCGACCCGTCCGCGTACGCCGCCGACGTCTTCGCCCGCGCGCTCGCCGCGCACGGCGTGACCGTCGAGGGGACCGGGGAGGGCGGGGTGCCGGGTGGTGCGCGGACGCTGGCGCAGCGGCAGTCGATCCCGCTGCGCGAGTTGCTCGTGCCGTTTCTGAAGCTGAGCAACAACGGGCATGCCGAAGTGCTGGTGAAGGCGATGGGTCGAGAGGCCCGGGGCGAGGGCAGTTGGGCGGCCGGGCTCGAAGTGCTGAACGAGAAGCTGACCGGTCTGGGGGTGGACCCGCAGGTGCTGCGCCTGGTGGACGGATCCGGTCTGTCCACTATGGACAACGTCACGCCGGATCAGCTCACCGTGCTGCTGGACAACGTGCGCCAGCGCCCGTGGTTCCAGGCCTGGTACGACGCGCTGCCGGTGGCCGGGGTGGCGGACCACATGGTCGGCGGCACGCTGAGCGGCCGGATGGCCGGGACCGCGGCGGCGAACAACGTGCACGCCAAGACCGGCTCGCTGACCGGTGTCACCGCGCTGTCCGGCTACGTCACCGCCGCCAACGGTCGGCAGCTGGTTTTCTCGGTGCTGTTCAACGACTTCCTGACGAGCTCGCCGAAGGATCTGGAGGACGCGATCGCGATCCGGCTGGCCGAGTACAACGGTGCCCAGGACCAGCCCCGAGGCCGACCGCAGGTGACGCAGTCGCGGACGTCGCTCGACGACCCGAGCACGCGGGTCGACGAAAGCGCCTTGGAATGCTCCTGGGTCAAGGCCTGCTGACGGACGGGACACCCGGTCTGAGTCTTGGCGATTTCGCGCGAAATCGGCGCATCCCGTGCGGAGTGGGAGGCGATTTCGCGCGAAATCGCGGCTGCGCCGCGTCGAGAACGGGACAAGGACAGCACCTCAGGGATGGGTGGGGGACATTCCGGAGACTGGGGCATGATTACGCCGGTAGTGTGACGCCAGTCCGAGCCGCACGCATGCCGAGGAGCAGTTCTGTGACCTTCATCAGCGACATCCTGGCAGTCGTCGGAGGCTTGCCGAAGCCGCTGTTGGTGCTGGTGACCGGTGCTTTGGTGCTCGGTGAATGCACCATCGGGCTCGGTTTCCTGGTGCCTGGCGAGAGCGGGCTGCTGGTCGCTTCGGCGGCGGTCACCGACGCCGGGTTCTTCTTCGTGCTGGCCGGTGTTGTCGCGGTGTGCGCTGCGGTGGGGGACAACATCGGGTTCTGGCTGGGGCGCCGCTACCGGTTGAAGATGCGGGAAACCAAGGTGGTGCGGAAACTCGGCCAGCACCACTGGGACCGCGCCGGGCGGCTGTTGTGCAAGTGGGGAATCGGTGCCGTTCTGCTGGCCCGGTTCCTGCCGGTGGTGCGGACCCTGATGCCTGCCGCCGCCGGAGCCAGCGGGATGGCCTACGGCCGGTTCTTCTTCTCCTCGCTGGTGGGGGCGGTTGCGTGGTCGGCGACGCACGTGAGCATCGGGTGGGCCGCTGGGGCGTCGGCGAAGTACATCGAGGAGATGTTGGGTCAGGCCAGTTGGATCCTGGTGGTTCTCCTGGTGCTCGTCGGAGTGGGGATCTGGTTCTGGCGGCGGCGGGATCGCCGCGCGGCTGTCGTGGAGGCCGACACCGACGAGGTCCCCGGTGACGTCGAGTCGGCGGCCTGATTTTCGTTGCGGGATCGAGTGTTGTGCCGTCAATCCCGCACTCTATCCACAGTGGACTCTGGAAGTGCTCATCTGGTGTTGCGTCGACCCAGGTGGGACGCCAGCGGCCTGCACGGCTGGCGCGTTGGCCTGAACTCCTCGTGGGAGTGCGAGAAGCGGAACAATTCCGGTAGCGCCGCTTCACCGAAGAGCACCACGCACGCGGCGATGAGCTCGGGTCCCGGCTGATCGCCGCTGAGGGCGCGGTACACCGTGGAACGGCTGCGCTGCGCCGCCTCGGCGAAATCGTCGACATCCCACCCGCGCGCGTTGCAGTACTCCCGGAGCTTTTCCGGGCGCAGGTGGACGAGGTATGGCATGGTTTTCCTCCTCGGCGGGTCGTATGCCAGCGAGTCCTGTTCGTGCCACTGAACTCTAATTCGTTGTACTGCGCTGAATCCAGTCAGTTGCAATCTTGATACGACCTCTCGGGTCGATTGAGCCATTTGCAGTAGTACCAGGCGAACTGGTCGGCGGCCTGCTTCGAGTCGCATGCGCGCGACTAGACTCGAATGCATGGCACCTTCGGGCGATTCTGGTAACGCTGCCGAAGGCGGGAGCGATTTCGTCGCGTACCTCGAACGACACCTGGTGGAGCGCGGTTGGACGGTCTACGACTTCTGCGAGCACAGCGGGCTGAAACCCAGTGTCGTCTTTCGGTGGCGCAAGGGATATCGGCCGGACATCGGCAATTCGCGGATCATGGCGAAGGCGCTGGGGGTGCCCCTGCTCGAAGTGCTCGTGAAGGCGGGTCGACTGACGCCGGATGAGGCGAACGCCGACGTCCGAATCGCGCCAGAGCTCGGCGAAGTGCCGCTCTCGGTCCTCCTGAGCGAGGCGGCGACCCGTGCCGCTCGTCTTGAGCGGACCGAATGCGTGAATACAAAACCGAAGGGGAAAGCCCAGGAGCCGCAGTGACAGCGAATGATCAGATGATCACCGGAGGAAATGCGATACCCGTGGTCGGCGCGGTCCGGCACGCGGCCTCGACTAGGCTTCGGACAAAATGCGATCGCGGTGTGCCGAACCCGGTGGGCTGGCTGCGGACTCTCATCGGACCATCGGATGAGCGGGGAAGACGTGCACCACACTGACGCCGTGAGCGCACGGACCACGCACGCGAAGGCGGAGTCGGTGGAGATTCGTCTGCAAACCGGTGATCAGCTCGTGGTGGCGGTGGAGGACTCGGACGCGGAGAGCTACGTGATCTCCTGTCTTGCGAGCAATCGCGACGTCAAGTGCGAACCGTGCGAGTTCGACCCGGACGAGGCTCGCCACGTGGCTCAGGCCATGCTCGACCTCCAGCGTTCCAAGACGGGGCCGGTGGAGATTTGCATTCCCCGCACTGGCGATCAGCTGACCCTGGCCATGGAGGGCGAGGGCGACGAGAGCTACCTGATCGCCCACCTCGGCAACGACTACCGCGACGGCCACTACGAGCCGTCCGAGTTCGGCCCGGAGGAAGTGCGTCTCGTCGCGCGGGCCTTCCGCGACCTGGCGGACGTTGCGGAGCAACGCAGCGGGTCGTGATCGCGGCGCCGGGTCAGCCGCGGTCAGCTGACCGGCGCGGTGGATTTCGTCGCGAGCTGCTTGCGGATCTTGGTGAAGACCTTGGGGTTGTTCATCGCCAGCACTCCGGTGGTTTCGCCGTGCCGGTGGAAGGTCGCGACGAAGCGGCGGTCCGCTGGCGCGCCGTCGACGATCGCCACCTGATCGGTCCGGTCCACCCGCCCGGCGAACTGGATTCGTACCCCGTACTGCTGCGACCAGAAGTACGGCACCGCGGAGAAGTGCGCCGCCGTGCGTCCGGCGAGGAGGTTGCCGACCGCGGTGGCCGGTTGTTCCAGCGCCGTTGTCCAGTGCTCGAACCGGCTGGTGCCGTAGCGGGCCACGTCGCCCACCGCCACGACGTTGCGCAGGTCGGTGACACCTCCGGCGTCGCACTGCACGCCGTTGGAAATCGTCAGGCCCGAGCCGCGCAGCCAGTCGGTGTTCGGGCGGGCGCCGATGCCGACCACCACCACATCGGCGGGCAGGACCGCGCCGCTCGTCAGCTCCACCGCCGTGACCCGCTGCTCGCCGTGCAGCCGCTGGACTCCGGTGCCGCACAGCAGCCGGACGCCGTGATCGGAGTGCAGTGCCGCGCACACCGCGCCGAGTTCACCGCCGACCACGTGCGCCAGCGGAACGTCCAGCGCCTCCACCACGGTGACGTCGAGGCCCAGGTCCCGGCAGGTCGACGCGACCTCGGCGCCCACGAATCCGGCGCCGATGATCACCACCCGCGCTCCCGGCCGCAGGTCCGCGCGCAACGCGATCGCATCGTCCACGGTGCGCAGCGCGTGCACACCCGGTGGGCCCGGCAGCGTCTTCGGGCTGGCGCCGGTTGCGATCACCACCGCGTCCGCCGGGCATCGGGAGCCGTCGTCGAGTTCGATCGCGCCGTCGCCGGAGGCCAGTGCGACCGCGCGCCGTCCCAGCCGCCACGTCGCCTGCACGGCGGCGAGGTCGTTGTCATCGGCCAGCGCGAGGTCGGGCGCGTCGACCACGCCGGACAGGAAGTCCTTCGACAGCGGCGGCCGGTCGTAGGGGCGGTGGACTTCCGCGCCGATCAGCTCGATCCGGCCGTCGAAGCCCTGTTCGCGCAGCTCCTGGGCCGATCGCCAGCCCGCCAGCGAGGCGCCGACGATCGTGATCGTCCTCATGCGGCTGCCACCTGGCTCTCCGGCAGCGAGGCATCCTGGTGCGTGCGGGTGTCGTCGATGGCGCAGCGGTTGAACACCGCGATCGGCTCGGTCGTCGGGCGGGATTGGAACATCGTGGGACCTCCGTTGTGCTATCCAGAACACGGAGTGCGATGCGCAACAATGTGCGGCTCCGGTCGTGGGCGCGTCAAGGGGGTCGGCGGTTCTTTTTGATGTTCCGCGACACATGCCCGCATGTTGGAACACCCCGGCTGCCGGTCGAACCGGCGCCGGGAAAGGGACGTGCTCGACCAGATGGCCCAGGGCCGCACGAACGCCGGAATCGCGGCGAACCTGCACATCTCCCAGAGCGCGGTCGAAAAGCACGCGAACGCCATCTTCGACAAACTCGACCTGGCCCACCTCACCGGCTACAGCCGCCGAGTCCTCGCAGTACTCCGCTACCTGGACCCATGACAATGTCGTGACCGGAAATTCCGGCTCTTTTCCGCGATTACCACTCACGAGCCTTGCTTCGCAGCGCATGTCGTCCGTAGTGCGCTGATTCGAAATCCCGTTGTCGTTCGGTCGCGACCCGCGTGCACAGCTGCCACACACCGGTGGCATCTTGTCCTGCCCTGGCGCGCTGACCCGAGCCGCGCCTGACCCAGACGAATGCTGCGGCGACGGTGCAGATCACGACGAAGAAGGATCCGAGCAGAGCGGTCATTGCAGTCCTTCCACGGGGAATCGGGTTGGGGGCCTGGCCGGAGCTGGGGCGGGGAGGGGGTTCGCGATCCGCTCCGGCCGGGCTAGCCTCGCCGCTGCGGGCCGGGGGAAGCCGACGCGGCGAGGCCGTCTGGGGGACTAGTCGAAGCGGGCGGCGATGAGGCGCCAGCACTTCATGCAGGTGTCCTCGGCTATCCACTCCAACTCCGGTGGACGGCGCTGCACCTGCCAAGCCTCGACCTCGATGCCGCAGAACGACACGACCGCCGAATCCGGCGCAAGGCTCTTGCTCGCCACGTCGAAGGCGTGCCGCCCAACCCCCACCGGCCGCCAGGACCAGTCCACCGAGGAAATCTGCATCGCGCGAGTCCTTTCTTGTCTCCGGAACATTCTCTTGCATCCGGAGACAATTGATCAATTCCCTGGTCGAGTGATCACGGATTCGGTCCAGCGCCCTATGCTTGTTGCATGGCCGGAGACGTCGAGCATCACTCGCCGCAAGCTCGGATTCTCGGTGGAGAGCTCCGCGAACTGCGGAAAGAAGCTGGGTTGACCGTCCGCGAGTTGGCATCGAAGATCGGTCTCGGTCACGCTGCTGTCTCCCGCTACGAGACAGGTGTCCGTTCGCCGTCTCCGGACACGCTCGCCCGTCTGCTCACCGCACTTGGCGCCTCGGTCGTGCGCTACGAGGAGCTCTTGGAGCTGGCGAGGCGGTCGTCAGAGCCGAATCTCATCGGCAACAGCCGTTCCGGACTGCACAAGCACCTGCTCAACTTGGCCGAGTTCGAGCGAACGGCCGAACGCATCGTGCATGTCGCGCCGCTGGTCATCCCAGGGCCACTGCAAACTCGTGAGTTTGCCAGCCACATCATGTCCAGCCTCAGCGGCGAAGAACGAGAAGTCCGCGTCGAGCTCCGCATGGCTCGCAGCAGCGCTGTCCTATCCTCGGGGAATCTGGAAGCGATCATCTCCGAGCGTGTGCTGGGCGACGACATCGGTGGGCCCGTGGTGATGGCCGAACAGTTGCGACACATAGTCGCTGCGGCCAAGGCAGGCGGTGTGATCGTGCGCGTTCTGCCAAAGCGTCTGCAGCAGTGGACCCTGGCGCACAACGGATCTTTTGTGCTGTTCGAGTTCGCCAAGGCCGCACCGATCATCCACCTTGAGCACTATCGCGGACCTGCTTTTCTCTATGACCAAAAAGATGTTGAGGCGTACCGGAAAGCACTAACGATGCTCGACGAGTTGGTCATGTCTTCAGACGAGTCGATCAAGCTCATGACCGAGGTGGCCGAGCAACTGGAGAGGAGCGGAAGGTAATGACAACCCCCTCGGCGTTACCCACCGGCTGGAGAAAATCAAGCAAATCCAATCCAAACGACTCCTGCGTCGAAGTCGGCCGGTTCGCCGACGGAGCTGCGGTGCGCGATACCAAGGACCGCGCAGCGGGGCACTTCGTCACCAACCGCCACCAGTGGAAGAAGTTCATCGCCGCCCTGAAGGCCGACCGCTTCGCAGGGTGATTTTTTCGGAGTGAAGGGCACCTTTGACCGGCTATGTCGGTCAAAGGTGCCCTTCACCTCTCACCTGATCAGGTGTTGGTGGGTTGGGTTGTGCCTACTCCTCGGCGGCGGATCGTCACTAGGTCGTGGCGGGCTTCGGGGAGGGTTCGCTCGTCGGTGCCTTCGATGGTGAATCCGGCGTCCGCGATCATCTGGCGATCGTCCACACCGGACTGGCCCTCGGTGGTCAGGTAGTCGCCGAGGAAGATCGAGTTGGCGACCTGCAACGCCAGCGGTTGCATGCTGCGCAGGTGGATTTCGCGGCCACCGGCCAGGCGCACCTCGACGTCCGGGAAGCAGAACCGGAACAGCGCGAGGATGCGCAGGCAGCGGATCGGGGTCAGGTGCCAGTCGGCGCCCAGCGGGGTGCCCTCGATCGGGATCAGGAAGTTGATCGGCACCGAGTCCGGATCCAGTTCGCGCAGTTCGAAGGCCATGTCCACGATGTCCGCATCCGACTCGCCCATCCCGAAGATCGCCCCGGAACAGGGCGAAAGGCCCGCGCTGGTCGCTTGCCGGACGGTGTCGACCCGGTCGGTGAAGGTGTGCGTGGAGCAGATCTCGGCGTAGCGGGACTCGTTGGTGTTGAGGTTGTGGCTGTAGGCGTGCACCCCGGCGTCGCGCAACCGGTCGGCCTGCCCCTCCCCGAGCAGCCCCAGGCACGCGCAGATCTCCACATCCGGCTGCTGGGCCTTGATCGCCTCGACGGTCTCGGCGACCCGGCCGATGTCCCGCTGCCCCGGACCGCGCCCGCTGGTCACCAGGCAGATCCGCTTCGCACCGGCCCGCGCCGCCCGGTCGGCGGCTTCGGCGGCCTCAGCGGGCGCGACCCACGAGTACTTCAGGATGTCCGAAGTGGACCCCAGCCGCTGCGAGCAGTAGTTGCAGTCCTCCGGGCACAGTCCGCTCTTGAGATTGATGATCGTGTTGAGCTTGACCCGGCGGCCGAAGAAGCACCGGCGGACCCTACCGGCGGCTGCCACCACATCCAGCACGTCGAGTTCGTCGGTGAGCAGTGCGAGCGCCTCATCGCGGGTCGGCGGACGCCGGTCGAGGGACTTCGTGACCAGCGCATCCAGCGAGATCGTCATGGCTAGAGCCTCGCCGACCCGCGATGGGGCAACAACGTGCCCGCCCTACAAGATCCGCACCGGTGCTTTGTCGGGACGAATCCTCAAGTGGTTGACGACGTTCACCTGCGGATGAGTTCGCGCTCCGGCCGCCGGTTGCGCACCGCGAGGTAGCCGATCACGACGGCGACGGCCAGCACCGGCGTGATGTACAAGGCGATTCGCGTCTCCGCGTCGAAGGCCAGCAGCACCACGACGAACACCAGGAACGCCAGCACCACGTAGTTCGAGTACGGGGCGAGCGGCATCCGGAACGGTCCCGCCTGGATCTCGCCGCGAGCGATCTTGCGGCGGTAGCCCAGGTGCGCGATCACGATCATGCCCCAGGTGAAGATGGCGCCCACCGTGCTGGCGCTGGTGATGTAGGTGAACGCCTGCTCCGGGACGAAGTAGTTGAGCACCACACCGATCAGCATCGCGCAGAAGGTCACCGCGATGGCCCGCGCGGGCACCGCCCGCGAGCTCAGCCGCCCCACCGAGCGCGGCGCCTGGCCGTCCTCGGAGAGTGTGCGCACCATCCGCGCGGTGGAGTAGATGCCGCTGTTGCAGGACGAAAGCGCCGCCGTGGTCACCACGAAGTTCACCACCCCGGCCGCGGCCGGAATGCCGATCAGCGTGAAGGCGTGCACGAACGGGCTGCCGTCGGCGGGGAACTGGGTCCACGGGACCAACGCGGTCAACGCGATCAGCGCGCCCACGTAGAAGATCAGGATCCGCCACATCACCGAATTGATCGCCCGCGGCAGCACCTTCTGCGGGTTGGAGCTCTCGCTGGCGGTCTGGCCAACCATCTCGACGCCGACGAAGGCGAACATGACGATCTGGAACGCCAGCAGCGACGAGGTCGCCCCGTTCGGGAACAGCCCACCGTTGGACCAGATGTTGCTGACCGCCGCCGTGTCGCCCACATCGCTGAAGCCGAACACCAGGATCAGCGCGGCCAGCACGATCAGGCCGATGATGGCCAGCACCTTGATCAGGGCGAACCAGAACTCGAATTCGCCGAACAGCTTCACCGCGATCAGGTTCACCCCGCTGAGCACGATCAGCGCCCCGAGCGCGGGGATCCACTGTGGAACGTTGGGGAACCAGAACTGGAAGTACTCGCCGACCGCCGTGATCTCGGCCATGCCGGTGACGATCCAGACCAGCCAGTACCCCCAGCCGACCGCGAACTTCGCCCACGGCCCGACGAACTCGCCCGCGTACTCCGCGAAAGATCCGCTGACCGGGCGGTACATCAGCAACTCGCCGAGCGCCCGCATCACGAAGAAGATCATCACACCGGCGATCGCGTAGATCAGGATCAAGCCCGGGCCGACCTGGTGGAGCGCCTTGCCGGAACCGAGGAACAGCCCGACCCCGATCGCCCCACCGATCGCGATCATGTTGATGTGCCGGGTACTCAGATCCTTCCGGTACTCCTCGGCCACTGGTTGGCTCATCGAAGTGGACTCCTTAAACTGCCAGCGTATTTCGCTGAAACTGCGCAGATACTGCGACATTCGGTGGATGCTGGCAAGAGGTTGGGACCACTTGACATCGAGCGTTTGCCCGATCGAGCACAAGTCCACTTCGGACCCGTTAGCACAACGCCACATTCCGGACATTGCGGGCCGGAATGTGGCGTCGTGCGTCACACTTGGCAACTGTCTTTGATCTTTTGAAGCGGCGCCAGCCGCTTAGCCCGAGACGGCGTCTGAGTCCCGCCACCCGCACCGCTGCGCAAGATGAGTTCGAAGACAGGTTCTTACAGGTTCGGGTACAGCGGGTGCTTGGCGGCGAGCGCTTCGACGCGGGAGCGCAGCTTCGCGCTCGTCGTGTCGTCGAAGCCCGGTTTCAGGGCCTCGGCGATGATGTCGGCGACCTCGGTGAACTCCTCCTTGCCGAAGCCCCGGGTGGCCAGCGCCGGGGTACCGATGCGCAGCCCCGAGGTCACCATCGGCGGACGGGGGTCGTTGGGCACGGCGTTGCGGTTGACGGTGATGCCGATCTCGTGCAGCCGGTCCTCGGCCTGCTTGCCGTCCAGTTCGGAATCCCGCAGGTCCACCAGCACCAGGTGGACGTCGGTGCCGCCGGAGACCAGCCGCACCCCGGCCTGGGCGGCGTCGTCGGCCAGCAGGCGCCCGGCCAGGATCTGCGCGCCCTCCACGGTGCGCCGCTGCCGGTCGTTGAACTCCGGCGTCGCGGCGATCTTGAACGCCACCGCTTTCCCGGCGATCACGTGCTCCAACGGCCCGCCCTGCTGACCGGGGAACACGGCGGAGTTGAACTTCTTGGTGAACTCCGGATCCGAGGACAGGATCACGCCACCGCGCGGCCCGCCGAGGGTCTTGTGGGTGGTGGTGGTCACCACGTGGGCGTGCGGCACCGGGCTGGGGTGCAACCCGGCGGCGACCAGTCCGGCGAAGTGCGCCATGTCGACCATCAGGTAGGCGCCGACCTCGTCGGCGATCTCCCGGAACCGCTTGAAGTCCAGCTGGCGCGGGTAGGCCGACCATCCGGCGATGATCAGTTGGGGCTGGTGCTCGCGGGCCAGCTGGGCGACTTCGTCCATGTCGACGCGGTGGTCCTCGGCGCTGACGTGGTACGGCACCACGTTGTAGAGCTTGCCGGAGAAGTTGATCCGCATCCCGTGGGTGAGGTGCCCGCCGTGGGCCAGGTCCAGGCCCATGATGGTGTCGCCCGGCTTGAGCAGCGCGAACATCGCCGCCGCGTTGGCCTGCGCGCCGGAATGCGGCTGCACGTTGGCGAACGCGGCCCCGAAGAGCTCCTTGACCCGGTCGATGGCCAGCTGCTCGATGACGTCGACGTGCTCGCAGCCGCCGTAGTAGCGGCGGCCCGGATAGCCCTCGGCGTACTTGTTGGTCAGCACCGAACCCTGCGCCTCCAACACCGCCTGCGGGGCGAAGTTCTCCGACGCGATCATCTCCAGCGTGGACTGCTGGCGGTGCAACTCAGCGCCCACCGCCACCGCCACCTCCGGATCCACCGCGGCCAGCTGGTCGTTGAACAGGTCCGGTGTCGACATGATGTTGCCTCCTGTGTATTGCGGGACACCCGCACCCGGTCGGACCCGTGCGAGGGGATGACGAATGTCTCGCAAGTGTCCTCCAGATGTTCGATCTCGTCAGGCTTCGCGGCGGTAGAACGGCAGCTCGACGACCTGCACCGCGACGTTCCTACCGCGGATGTCGACCTGCAACTGGGTGCCGGGTTCGCTGTGGTCGCGATCCACGTAGGCCATCCCGATCGGGTGGCCCAGGGTCGGGGACGGGGCGCCGCTGGTGACGACGCCGACCTCGGCGCCGTCGGCGGCCAGCACGCGGTAGCCGTGCCGGGGCGCGCGGCGCTGCTCGGTGCTCAGCCCGACCAGGGTGCGCTCGGTGGGCTTCTCGGCGGTGGCGGCCAGCGCGGCCTTGCCGACGAAGTCGCCGGGCTTGTCGAGCTTGACCACCCGGCCGAGGTTGGCGTGGTAGGGCGTGAGGTCGGCGGACAGCTCGTTGCCGTACAGCGGCATGCCCGCTTCCAGGCGCAGCGTGTCGCGGCAGGACAGCCCGGTCGGCAGCAGGCCGTGCCGCGCGCCGGACTCGGTCAGCGCCTGCCAGACCGCTTCGGCGTCGCCGGGCGCGGTGAACAGCTCGAAGCCGTCCTCGCCGGTGTAGCCGGTGCGCGCCAGCAGCACGTCCTGGCCCGCCACCTGGCTGCGGTAGCCCGCGTAGTACTTGACCTCGTCGAGGTCGGTGTCGGTCAACGGCGCGAGGATCGCGACGGCGTTGGGGCCCTGCACGGCGATCAGCGCGTAGTCGTCGGAGACGTCCCGGTGCTCGGCGTCGAACCCGCCGACCCGGTCGGCCAACTCGGCGGACACCAGGGCCGCGTTGGCGGCGTTGGCCACCACCAGGAACTCCTGCTCGTCGAGCCGGTAGACGATCAGGTCGTCGAGCACGCCACCGGAGTCGTTGCAGATCATCGTGTAGCGGGCGCGGCCGGGCTTGATCGCCGACGCGGCCCCGACCAGCGCGTGGTCCAGCGCTTCGGCGGCCTGCGGCCCGCTGATGCGAATCTCACCCATGTGGGTCAGGTCGAACAGTCCGGCGCTGCCCCGGACCGCGTTGTGCTCGGCGATGTCGCCGGAGTAGCGCACCGGCATCTGCCAGCCCGCGAATTCGGTGAAGGTCGCACCGAGGGCTTCGTGCACGTGGTGCAGGGGCGTTCGCCGAGGCGACGACATGGTGAGACTCCTCCTGGTGGGCACCGGTCGGCAGTCGAGGGCCGGTCAGCTCACTGCGCCCAACCTTATCGGGGGCACCTCGACTCCGACCTGCACGGGCTTGGGACCTGCACGGGCTTGCGCTGGTCGGGCGGGTCTCCCCGGAGTCATTGGCCTGAGAGTTTCGCCACCCCCAGGGGTGGCTTGCACCGTGGGCGAGAAGCCTGCGCTTCTGCTTTTCTCCGTGTTCGCCTGGTGTCGTGCGGTGCCGGTGCCTGAGAGTTTGCTGGGGAGTGTTGCTCCTTCGGCGCTCCACCTCGCGGGCGGAGTCTCTCCCGCACGACGTCATCGGCGCGGTATTCGGTTGTGCGCCCAGGACGCTACGAACCGAACACGACCCAAGTCAACCGGACGAGTGAGTGATCTCGGACTGGCTTGACCGCGACTTGTGTCTCCTCCGAAAGGGGTTACCCGAAGTGGACTGAGTGAGTTGTCCGTTCGCGTCACCAGGCGTCGCCGGATCCCATGTCGTCGCGGGCTGCGTTCAGTTCTGCGACATCGGCCGGGTCTTCCAGCGACGCCTGGGGCTCGCGGCGCATCCGCTCGTCGCTCAGTTCGCGGTACTGCTTCTGCAGGCCGTCTATCAGGGCGGATAGGGCTAGTTCGAAGCTGTCCGCGTCTATTTCCGCCGCGTGTTCGCGGAGCAGGTGGGCTCGGTTGAGGTGTGGGAAGCGGTCGTCGTAGACCGCCGCGTCGTCTGGGAAGCCGCCGCTGAACGAGCCCATCGCGGAGCCGACCACCAGGTACTTCGTCGAGGCACCGATCATCGTGGCGTAGCGCTGCGGCCAGCCCGCGCTGGTCAGGCCGCCGTGCACCGCGTCCGCGGCGCGCAGCGCGATCTCCCGGCGGGCCGGGCCGTAGGCCAGGAACGGGACCAGGTTCGGGTGCGAGATCAGGGCCGCCCGGTAGGAGCGGGCCCAGGTGCGCAGGCCGGTCGTCCAGTCCGCGTCGAAGCCGGAGACGTCCACCGCGGCCATCACGCCGTCGGCGATCTCGTGCAGCAGGTCTTCCTTGGTCGACACGTGGTTGTAGAGCGATGCGGCGCGCACGCCGAGTCGCTCGGCCAGGCGGCGCATGGACAGCGCGTCGAGGCCGTCAGTGTCGATGATCTCCAGCCCGATCCGCTGGATGCGCTCCGGCGACAGCCGGGGAGTGGCTGGTCTGGGCACGTTCTCTCCTCGTCGGGTCCCTTGCGGCGCTCGCCGGGACGGTCTTAGGCTGCCATAAAACTAACGTCGTTAGTTATGCGGCTGCACTGAAAGGAATCCGGCGATGGTCGACTTCTCGCTGTCCGACACCGAACGCGACATCCGCGACTGGGTGCGCAACTTCGTCCAGCGCGAGCTGGTGCCGCTGGAACCCGAGGTGCTGCGTCGCGAGCGGGCCGGGCAACGCGGCCTGACCAGGGACGAGCTGCGCGAACTGCAGGACAAGGCGAAGCAGTCCGGGTTCTGGGGCGTGCAGACGCCCGAGGAGTACGGCGGGATGGGCCTGTCGGCGGTGCTGACCGCGCTGATCGAGATCGAGCTCGGCCGCACCTTCGTGCCGTTCCGGTTCGGCGGCTACGCCGACAACATCCTGTACTACGCCAACGAGGAGCAGAAGCAGCGCTACCTGCTGCCGACCATCGAGGGCACCCGCAAGTCGTGCTTCGCGATCACCGAGCCGGGTGCCGGATCGGATGCCAGGAACCTGCGCACCACCGCCGTCCAAGACGGCGACGAGTGGGTGATCAACGGTGAGAAGACGTTCATCACCGGCGGCATCGACGCCGACTTCGCGATGGTCTTCGCCGTCACCGATCGGGCCAACGGCGGGGTCACCTGCTTCCTCGCCGACCGGGACATGGGCTGGAAGTCCGAGCCGATCGACATCATGGGCCCGTTGGAGCGCCAACCCGCCGCGCTGGTGTTCGACAACGTTCGGGTGCCCGCGAGCAACGTGCTCGGCGAGGTCGGCAAGGGCTTCGCGCTGGCCATGCAGTGGATCGGCCGCGGCCGCTACCTGCTGCCCGCGCACGCGCTCGGGGCCTGCGAACGGCTGGTCGAGATGGGAATGGACTACGCCAAGACCCGCGAGACCTTCGGCAAGCCGATCGCCGAGCGCCAGGCCATCCAGTGGATGATCGCCGACTCCGCGGTGGAGATCGAGGCGCTGCGCTGGCTGGTGCTGCAGGCGGCCTGGCAGGTCGACCAGGGTCTGGACTCGCGGCACGCGCAGTCGATCGCCAAGCTGTTCGGGGCCACCCGCGCGGGCGAGATCGTGGACCGGGTGCTGCAGATGCACGGTGGCATGGGCTACACGAAGGAACTGCCGGTCGAGCGCTGGTACCGCGACCTGCGACTGCTGCGCATCTTCGAAGGCACCGACGAGATCCAGCGCCGCACGGTGGCCCGCAACCTGCTGAAGGGCCACGCCTCGATCAGCGGCGTGCTCGGCTGAACCTCGGCGCCTGCCTCCGGCCTGGAGCGTGGTACTTGGCCTGGAGCGTGGCGATTTTCGCGCGAAATCGCCACGAACCGGCACGCAGCACGAACGTCTGGGACAGGTGTCTTGGACGCCGATGCCGGTGCCCGGTTGATTTCGTCCGACTCGGTGGTCGGCGCTCGGCTGAAGCGCGCCCGTTTTGTCGGTAGCCTGGGAGGAGCCGGTACTCCGAACCGCCCACGAGTCCGACCCGCCAGGAGCAAAGATGTCGCTGTTCAAGAAGGTCACCGAGTTCGCCAGCAGCCCGCAGGGGCGCAAGGTGATCGACCAGGCCAAGAAGTACGCCTCCGACCCGAAGAACAAGGAGAAGATCGACCAGGTCAAGAACAAGTTCTTCGGCAAGGGCGGCAAGAGCCACTGACCCGAGCCGACAACGACCCCCGGCACCGCGCCGGGGGTCGTTCGTCGTGCGGACCCGTTGTCGGGAATCGTTGTCCCGCCGAGGCAACGTGCTTCTCCTTGGCCGATCTGGTCTTCTCGGGTGGCCTGATTCGTTAGGATCTGCGGTGGATCAGCGGCGCCCGAGCACTTGAGCACCCGAGCACTTGAGCAGGAGTGTGGCCATGTCCCAACCGCCTTGGCAGGGGAACAGGTATCCGCAGGGTCACGGGCCGGGTGGTCCGGTGCCACCACCCCAACCCCAGCAGCCCCAGTACGGGCCGCAAGCTCCGCCGCGGCCAGGGGTGGTGCTCGCGGCCGCCGTCCTCGGCGGGCTCGTCGCGCTGATCATCCTCGGGGTCGCCGTCTACACCCTGGTCGTCGGGTTGAGCGGGGCCAGCGGTGGCGGTGAGATCGTCGTGGTGCTGCTCACGCTCATCGTCGGTGGGGTCGGTGCGATGCACGCCCTCGGCGTGGTGGGGCTGCTGCACCCGAGGTTTCCCAGTGCCGCGCGAATGGCGTTGGCCGGTTGGACCACGATGGCGGTCGTCGCGTTCGGTGCGTTCCGCTCGGTGCGCGGGCTGGGCGAGGACGGCGCGGACTTCGCCACGTTGCTGGTGTGGATCGTGCTCGCGGCCGTCGTGATCACGCTGATGGTCCTGATCACGCGCCCGGCGGTTGCGCAGTGGGTGCAGGCGACCCACGCGCACTCCCGTCGGCTCGGCCACGTCCCCAAGCAGCGGCGCCGCTGACGAAATCGCCTGGGCAACGGGCTGTGCTGCGGCGAGATCAACAGTAGAGTCTCGCGGGGTTGCTTCGATGCCGAGCAGCGGAGGTCGCGATGGGCAGCGCGTACGTTGTCGGAACATTCGACACCAAAGGCGCGGAGCTGCACTACGTCGCCGGGCTCGTCGCCCGCGGGCATCCGGTGGTCACCGTGGACCTGTCCACCAGCGGTGGGACCTCCGATGCCGATGTGTCGGCCGCCGCGGTCGCCGCGCACCACCCGGACGGCGCCGCCGCGGTGTTCACCGGCGATCGCGGCTCCGCCGTCGTCGCGATGGCCACCGCGTTCGAGCGGTTCCTGTCCGATCGGGACGTCGACGGGATCATCGGGCTCGGCGGATCGGGCGGCACCGCGCTGATCACGCCCGCGATGCGCGCATTACCGGTCGGCGTGCCCAAGGTGATGGTGTCCACCGTGGCCTCCGGGGACGTTTCGCCCTATGTGGACGCGACCGACATCGCGATGTTCCCGTCGGTCACCGATGTCGCCGGGTTGAACCGGATTTCCCGCCAGGTGCTGGGAAACGCCGCGCACGCACTGCTCGGCGCCGCGACCCGTCCGGTGCCGCCCGCCGAGGACAAACCGGCCGTGGCGCTGTCGATGTTCGGCGTCACCACGCCGTGCGTGACCGCGGTGGCCGAACAACTGGCCGCCGATTACGACCCGCTGGTGTTCCACGCGACCGGAACCGGCGGTCGTGCCATGGAAAAGCTCGTCGACGACGGCTTGGTCCGCGCGGTTTTGGACATCACCACCACGGAGGTCTGCGACCTGATCGCCGGTGGTGTGATGAGCGCGGGGCAGCAGCGCCTGGACGCCATCGCGCGGACCGAGGTGCCCTACGTCGGCTCGTGCGGCGCCCTGGACATGGTGAACTTCGGTGCGCTGGAAACGGTTCCGCCGCAGTACCGGGATCGCCACCTGTACGTGCACAATCCGCAGGTCACGCTGATGCGCACGACCGCTGCCGAATGTCGGCTGATCGCCGAGTTCATCGCCGCCAAGCTCAACGCCTGTCGAGGGCCGGTGCGGTTGCTGCTCCCGACCGGCGGAGTGTCCATGTTGGACGCACCGGGTCAGCCCTTCTACGATCCCGAGGCGGATGCGGTGCTCTTCGACACCCTGGAGGGCCAGTTGAAGCAGACCGCCGACCGGCAGGTCCAGCGAGTACCGCACAACGTCAACGATCCGGAGTTCGCCGCCGCGCTGATCGCGGCGTTCCGCGATGTTGCTCGTCAGGAGGCACGATGAGTCGATTCGAGCGCGCCGAAGTGCTGCGCGGGTTGCGCGCCAAGGTCGAGCGCGGCGAACCGATCGTCGGCGGCGGCGCGGGCACAGGGCTCTCCGCCAAGTGCGAGGAATCCGGCGGCATCGACCTGATCGTCATCTACAACTCCGGCCGCTACCGGATGGCGGGGCGGGGTTCGCTGGCCGGACTGCTGGCTTACGGCAACGCCAACGACATCGTGGTGGAGATGGCCCGCGAGGTGCTGCCGGTGGTGCGGCGCACCCCGGTGCTGGCCGGGGTGAACGGCACCGACCCGTTCATGCTGCGGGATCGCTTCCTGGCCGAGCTGCGCGACCTCGGGTTCGCCGGGATCCAGAACTTCCCGACCGTCGGGCTCATCGACGGCACCTTCCGGGCGAACCTGGAGGAAACCGGCATGGGTTACGGCTTGGAGGTCGAACTCGTCGCCGCCGCGCGCGACGCCGACCTGCTCACCACGCCGTACGTGTTCTCCAGCACCGATGCTCGGGCGATGACCGAGGCCGGTGCGGACATCATCGTGTGCCACCTCGGATTGACCACCGGCGGTGCCATCGGCGCCGAGACCGCCAAATCGCTGGACGACTGCGTGGCGCTGATCGACGAATGGGCGCAGGCTGCCAGCGAGGTGCGCGACGACGTGCTGGTGCTCTGCCACGGCGGGCCGATCTCGATGCCCGAAGACGCCGCGTACGTGCTGTCGCGCACCAAGCGCTGCCACGGTTTCTACGGCGCGAGCAGCATGGAGCGACTGCCCACCGAGCAAGCGCTGACCGAGCAGACGAAGGCCTTCACGAACCTCCGGTTCTGAGGCCTCCCGTTGGAATCGTTTGGTGGAGAAGAGGAGGAAGCGGTGGCGAAGTCCTATGCGAGCGCGGTGATCGAGGCGTCGGCCGAGCAGGTGTGGCAGGCGGTGCGCGACTTCAACGGTCTGGTGGTCTGGCATCCGGGCATCCGAGCGAGCGAGATCGAGGGCGGCGGCCCGGCGGACGCGGTGGGCTGCGTCCGGCACCTGACCCTGGGCGATGGCGCAGCGGTCCGGGAGCGGCTGATCGCGCTGGACGACGTCGACCGCAGCTACACCTACGAGTTCGTGACGAGCCCCTTCCCGGTGCGCAGCTACCGCGCCACCATCCGCGTCGCGCCGATCACCGACACCGGGCACAGCTTCGTCGAGTGGTTCGCGAATTTCGACGCCGACGCCGCGGACGAGCAGCGGATGGACCAGACCTTCGCCCAAGGGGTGTATCGAACCGGTCTGAACGGACTTAGGGAACATCTCGGTCGATAACGCGGGTGTCGCGGTTCGGGACAGGTGTGGACCGGAGGGCCTGCGGCGGCGGTTAGAGTCTGGCGCGTGCCAAGCAGCGTAATTCCTCCCGCAGCAGACACTGCCCAGGCCGATCGTGTTGTCGTGACCGGTGGTTCCGGCTTCGTGGGCAGGGCAGTGGTGCGCGCCTTCCTGGCGCGCCGAACCCCGGTCACCATCGTCGACCTGCAGGCCCCGCCCGCCGAGCTGCGCAGCGACCTGGTGACCTACCTGGAAGGCGACCTGCGGGACGCCGCGGTGCGGGAGGCCGCGGTTGCGGCGGGTGGCGCCGGGATCATCCACCTGGCCGCGATCACCTCGGTGCTGCGTTCGGTGGACCAGCCGGACGAGACCTACGCCAACAACGTGGCGGTCACCCAGGAACTGCTGGAGCTCGCCCGCCGCCGCGAGGTCGGCCAGTTCATGCTGGCCTCCACCAACGCGGTGACCGGTGACATTGGTCACGGCACGATCTCCGAAGCGCAGCCGCTGCGTCCGCTGACGCCCTACGGCGCCACCAAGGCGGCGTGCGAGATGCTGCTCTCCGGCTACGCCGGGGCGTACGGCATGGCCACCTGCGCGCTGCGGTTCACCAACATCTACGGCCCCGGCATGGGGCACAAGGACAGCTTCATCCCCCGGCTGATGCGTGCGGCGCTGGCCGGCAGCGGCGTCCAGGTCTACGGCGACGGCGCGCAGCGCCGCGACTTCGTGCACGTCGACGACGTCGTGCAGGGCATGCTGGCGGCATGGGACAAGCAGTACACCGGCACCGCGGTCATCGGCTCCGGGCACTCGATTTCGGTGCTTGAGCTCATCGACGCGGTCCGCGCGGCCACCGGCGAAGAAGTGCCCGTCACCCACGTGCCCGCCAAGAACGGCGAGATGCCCGCGGTGATCGTGGACGTTGCCAAGGCGGCGCGCGAACTCGGCTACACCCCGAACGTCGAGCTCACCGATGGATTGCGCACCGTCTGGGCGGACTTCCGCCGCGAGCGGCGATGAGCGCCGCGCTCACGCGCATCCTCCGTCGGCACTGGCTGCTGGCGCTGTTCGTGCTCGCCGGGCTGGCGCTGCGGATCGTCGTGCAGCTGGCGTACCGGCCCGCACTGCTCTACATCGACTCGTTCCGCTACCTCGACGACGTCGGCGCGTTCTTCCCGGGTGGCATCAACCCGGTCGGCTACGAGGTGTTCCTGTGGCCGCTGCTCGCCGTCGGCAGCCTGACGTTCGTGGTGGTGGTGCAGCACCTGCTCGGTCTCGGCCTCGGCGTCGGGATCTACGTGCTGCTGCGGCGATTCCGCGTCCGGCCGTGGCTCGCGGCGGTGGCCGCGGCGCCGGTGCTGCTGGACGCCTACCAGCTGCAGATCGAGCAGAACATCATGTCGGACCTGCTGTTCCAGGTGCTGCTGCTGGCCGTGATCTACGTGCTGACCTGGTGGGGCGCGCCGGGTCCGAAACTCGCCGCGGTGGCCGGGATCGTGCTGGCCGCGGCGGTGACGGTGCGCGTCGTCGGACTCACGCTGGTGGTTCCGGCCGCGGTGTTCGTGCTGCTGGCCACCGGTTGGCGGCCCAAGGACGGCTGGCGGCGGCGCCTGATCGCCAGCGCCGCGCTGGTCGGCGGGTTCGCCGCGGGCGTGTTCGGTTATTCGCTGTACCACCTGGCGTGGACCGGTTCGTTCGGCGTGGGCGGATCCGGCGGCGGTGCCCTCTACGGCCGCGCCGCGGTCGTCGCGCACTGCGAGCAGCTCGACCTGACGTCGCAGGAACGGCGGGTCTGCCCGGCCGAACCGCTCGACCAGCGGGCCCGCAACGGCATCGACTTCTACATCCACTTCTGGAACGTGCCGGAGAACGTCGCGAAGTTCCTGCCGGAGGACATGGACGTCGCCGCCGCGCAGAGCTCGTTGACCCGCAAGGTGCTGCTGCACCAACCGCTGGACGTGGTCGGCGGAGTGGTCGAGGACTTCTTCAAGGGCTTCGCCCCAACCCGCACCCAAACCACCGGCGACGTGCCGCTGGACCGCTGGCAGTTCCAGCAGACCTACCCGATGTACGCCGACGACTGGTACGTCGTGGAGTGGAGTGAGCTCTACGACAACGGCACCTTGTCGGTCGACCCGCAGCTGGCCGGATTCCTGCGCGCCTACCAGCTCGGCGGCGGCTACACCCCGGGCATCGTGCTCGGCGGTGCGCTCGCGATCGCCGCGTTGGCCGTGCTCGGTGTCGGCCGGGCCTGGGGCTCCGGGCTGCGCGCGGCCAGCCTGCTGTGCGCCGGTATGGCGACCACCGTGCTGGCCACCGCCGCGGCGATGGAATTCTCTTGGCGCTACCAGTTGCCCGGTCTGGTGCTGATACCGCTGGCCGGCGCCTTGGGCGCGACCGCGCTGACCAGCCGACGCAGCGTCGTTAGTGGTCGTGGCAACGACCGCGGTCACTCGCGACCAACACCCCCGAAGGAGAGTGAGATGCCCACGACCTGCCCAGCAGAGGTGGACCGGGCCGCATTGGACGACTACTCCGCCCGCTACGGCGACCAGCGGTTCGCTCCCGTGGTCGTGCTGATCGCCGCCTACAACGAGGAGGAGTCGCTCGGTGACGTGCTCGACGGCATTCCCGCTCGCAGCTGCGATCTGGACGTCGACACGCTGGTGGTGGTCGACGGAGCGACCGACCGCACCGCCGAGATCGCGCTGAAGCACGGCGCGCAGACCTGCGTCGCACCCACCAACCGGGGGCAGGGCGCCGCGCTGCGGTTGGGCTACCGCCTGGCGGCCGAACGCGGGGCGCGCTACATCGTCACCACCGACGCGGACGGCCAGTACGACATCGCCGAACTCCCCAAGCTGCTGCGGCCGCTGATCGACGGCCGGGCGGACTTCGTGACCGGATCCCGGCGGCTCGGCAGCAACGAGCGACCGGCGCTGATCCGCCGCATCGGCACCTACGTGTTCGCCTGGCTGGTCAGCGCGCTGACCGGGCAGCGCATCACCGACACCTCCTTCGGGTTCCGCGGCATGCGGGCCGAGGTGCCGAACTCGGTGACCCTGGAACAGCCGCAGTACCAGTCCTCCGAGCTGCTGGTCGGCGTGCTCAGCCACGGCTACCGGGTGCAGGAGCAGCCGATGCGGATGCTGGCGCGCACCGCCGGGGTGAGCAAGAAGGGCAACAACCTGCTGTACGGCTACCGCTACTCGCGGGTCGTGCTCGGCACCTGGTGGCGGGAACGCCGGGTGAGCGCGCCGCAGTGCGAGCCGATCAACGAGCCCGCTGCGGTGGGCGAGCGGTGAACACCAGCCGGTCGATCAGGAAGAACTTGACCACGAACATCACCGCGTAGGTGCCGACGAACGAGCCCCAGACGACGGCTACCTGTCCGGTCCGGGCGTCCGGGAACAGCGCGTGCGCCAGGGTTTCGGCGTGGTGCGTGGCCAGCGCGGCCAGCAGCGCGGTGCCCACCGAGATCACGCCGTAGCGCAGGGCCTCGCCGCGCAGCGCGGCCCGGCCACCGCCGCCCCAGGTTCGCCGGTTGAGCACGAAGTTCGGGATCGCACCGGCCAACCAGGCCAACACGGTGGCCAACACCGCCGAGGCACCGAGTGAGTAAGACAACAAAAAAACGAGTTGGCTTATTGCGGTGGCGACCACCGATGCGGCCGCGAATCGGCTGAGCAACCGCCAATATCGGCCGCGGCCAGCACCGGTGCTTTCCGCAGTTCGCTGCACCATGCCGTCTCCGTTCCAGCCGTTCGGGTTGCTCCGGTCGAACCATACCCAGTCCGGATTCCCAGCTAATTCCCAGTCAGGAGCAACGAAATGGGGAGCGCTTCGTGACATGGTCAAGAGATGAGACCATGCCCCGTGTTGTATCCAACGGGTGACGCCGTCGCAGGCGGTGCGCCCTGTTGTCCTTGCCGCGCGGCGTACGCGACGGCGCCGAAGTTCGAATAGGGGAGTGAAGGCGTGCGAATCCTCGTCCTCGGGGGGGACGGCTACCTCGGTTGGCCGACCGCTCTGCACTTGTCCGATTGCGGCCACGAGGTCGCGGTTGCCGACAACTACGCCCGCCGGGGCTACGACCACGAGATGGGAGTGGACAGCCTCGTTCCGATCGAGCCCATGCAGGTCCGCCTCGACGCCTGGCGGGAGGTCTCGGGCAAGTCCATCAAGTGCTACTACGGCGATCTGGTCGACGGCGATTTCACGGTCGAGATGATCGCCGACTTCCGGCCCGATGCGATCGTGCACTTCGCCGAGCAGCGGGCCGCGCCGTACTCGATGATCGACCGCAAGCACGCGGTGTACACCCAGCAGAACAACGTGATCGGCAACCTCAACGTGCTGTTCGCGATCCAGCAGGTGGACCCGGAGATCCACCTGGTCAAGCTGGGCACGATGGGCGAGTACGGGACGCCGAACATCGACATCGAGGAAGGCTGGCTGGAAGTCACCCACAACGGCCGGACCGACCGGATGCTGTACCCGAAGAAGCCCGGCTCGTTCTACCACCTGAGCAAGGTGCACGACAGCCACAACATCGAGTTCGCCTGCCGGATCTGGGGGCTGCGCGCCACCGACCTCAACCAGGGCGTCGTCTACGGGCAGGAAACGCCGCAGACCGTGCGCGACGAGCGGTTGGCGACCCGGTTCGACTACGACGCGATCTTCGGCACGGTGCTCAACCGCTTCGTCATCCAGGCGGTGCTCGGCCACCCGTTGACGGTGTACGGCACCGGCGGCCAGACCCGCGGCCTGATCGACATCCGGGACACCGTCGAGTGCATTCGGCTGGCCGCGGAGAACCCGGCCGACCGGGGTGAGTTCCGGGTGTTCAACCAGATGACCGAGAAGTACTCGGTGGGCGAGATCGCCAAGATCGTGTCCAACAGCTACGACGGCCCGGTGGAGATCGAGTACCTGGACAACCCGCGGGTCGAGCAGGGCGAGCACTACTACAACGTCAAGCACACCGGTCTGATCGACCTGGGTCTGCAGCCGCACCTGCTGTCGAACACGCTCATCGAGTCGCTGTTCCGGGTGGCGGACAAGTACCAGGACCGGGTCGACGTCGCCGCGATGCGGCCGACCGTCAACTGGCGGCACGCCGCGAGCCCACTGCGCGCGGACCGCTGAGCGAACTTGGCACATCGGGCGTCGTCCTGGCTGCGGGATTCCCGACATCATGTCCGGGACCGTTCGCCGGGACGACGTTCGCGTATCCGCGGAGGATCACCGTGCTTGGTGGTGGCGGCTTCGCCGCTCGCCGGATGCTGAAATAACGCCCGGCGTTCCCGATCCGCGTGGACTCCTACCGGCCGGGTATCACGTCGGTGATGCCGGGGCGTGCTGCAACTGTGTCCACGACTGGGCCGCGTGGCGGCTGGAATATACCAACAGGGCCGGGCACACTTGGTTTCGAACGCTGCGGTCGCATCGATCGACCGTGGTACGGGGAGCGGTGCCCCGGGCGCGGAGCGTGAACTCCGCCTCCCGGGGCGCCTACCGTGTGTCGGGGGGCTTCCACACGGTCTACCGAACAGTAACTCGTTCGGTTGATCTCGGCGATACGGCACGTGGGTAAATATTCCCCTCGTCCGTGACCTCGGGATCCGGCAGCGAGACGGCGTTCGGAGCTCTTCCTCGCGCGCGGTGCTCAGCCCCAGGCGTTCAACTCCGGGTCGGTGCGGCGGCCTCTTCCACCTCTGCCAGCTCGCGGCGCTCCGAGAGGACCACGCGGATCGTGTAGCCCAGCGCGGCCAGCCACGCGACGATGATCGCCACGTAGATCACGGTCGGCGACGGGGCGGGCAGGTCGAAGTTGTTGATCAGCGTCCGGGCGTTGGTCAGCACGATCAGTCCACCGGCACCGACCCCGATCAGCCGCATCGGCACGATGCGCACCAGGTAGGCGGCCAGCGGCGCGGCGACCACACCACCCAGCAGCAACGCACCCACCGTGAGCCAGGACAGCTGCTGGTGCGACAGCGAGGTCAGGAAGCCCAGGCTCGCCGCGGCGGCGATGAGGAACTCGCTGGTGTCCACCGATCCGACGACCTTGCGCGGCTCGACCTTGCCGGTGCTCAGCAGCGTCGGGGTGGCCACCGGGCCCCAGCCGCCGCCACCGGTGGCGTCCACGAACCCGGCGACCAGGCCCAGCGGGGCGAGCAGCTTCGGGCTGACGCCGGTGAGCTGGCGGCGGCGCAGCGGGCGGATGGCGAACCGCAGCAGCACGTAGATCCCGAGGGCGAGCAGGATGGCCGACATCCACGGCTCGGCGGCCTCGGTGGAGAGATTGCTCAGCACGGTGGCGCCGAAGAACGCGCCGACGGCACCCGGCACGCCGAGGACGAGCACCATCTTCCAGTCCACGTTGCCGAACTTCCAGTGGGACAGCCCAGAGGCGATCGAAGTGCCGATTTCGGCGAGGTGCACCGACGCCGAGGCCAAGGCCGGGCTCAGACCCGCGGCGAGCAGGATCGTCGTCGAGGTCACCCCGTAGGCCATGCCGAGTGAGCCGTCGACCAGCTGCGCGAGGAAACCACCGATCGCGAAGATCAGGAATGCTTGCACGTTGTCTCCGTAGATGCGTGGGGTGCCGGTTCCGGCGCGCGGCGAAACGCGGCGCGGCGTTGCGCAGCCGGATGGGGTGAGCCGAACGAGGCGAAGAAGTCAGGTGGGAGCGGGGCCTACCGCGCGCACCGACACCCTGCGGAGGTGACGCGGCGCAGGTCGACGTGGAGGCGCTGCACCAGCAGCCGCCACTGATCACCAGGCGTCATGCGCATCAGTGAAACAGATCCCGCCTCCGAGTTACACCGACTCCCAAAGTGCGGGAAGGTGCCGGGTCGGTTCGCGCGAGCGTTGTGCGCAAGGCCACTTTCGGCGGTAGCCGAGCCGGTCGGCGAGTGATCGACGTGGTTCACCGCCCGTGCTACGACGATGTCGCATGTGGACTCCAGGAGCTTCGAAACCGGCGTCGCACGGGACGGCCGCACGCCTGGGCTGCTTGATCGTTTCGCGCTGGACCTGCGTGAACGACAGGTGTCTTGATCGTTTCCGCGACGACCTCGATGCGTTGCTCGCGGCGCTGGCCGGACCGGTGGCGGTGGAATTCGCCGTTATCGATCGGTCATCCATTTCGAGCACTAAGAGTGACTGATCCGCCGCTGTTTGTCGGTCGATTGGAGTAGCTGTTGCATGTATCAGTAACCCTCAGCTACGTTCGCCGTTCGTGAGTCACGGTTCGGTCACGGCAATGCCTCAACCCCGAGAGGCGTTCCCGCAATCCCCCGGCGGGAAGTGACCGGACCTCCCCGACGCGGAAGGTGAAGATGGGCAAGCACCGGAAGGAGGGCGGCCATCCCCCGACGGTCGCCCTCCCGGTTCGCAAGAAGGTCATCGCCGCGGCGGTGGCCGGTGGCGCGTTCGTGGCAGTCGGCCAGCCGTTGACCGCCAGCGCGGCGACGCTGCCGAACGAGACCGGGCAACCGCTGGCCGGTACGAAGAACTTGAGCCTGGCGGTCACCGGCACCACCAGGAGCCCGGCGGCGGTCCAGCTGCTCGCGGCCGAGCCCGCCGAGAACGCGCTGGCCGAATCGCAGAAGATCGACAAGAGCAAGGCGATCGAGCAGGCCCGGGCGGACGCCGAGCGCGCCGCGGCCGAGGCCAAGCAGGCGGCCGAGGAGCGGGCCAAGTGGGCCAGCAGCTTCGTCAAACCGGCCGAGGGCACCTTCACCTCCGGTTTCGGCGCCCGTTGGGGCACCAGCCACCGGGGTGTCGACATCGCCAACAGCATCGGCACCCCGATCTACTCGGTGGCCGCCGGGAAGGTCATCGACGCCGGTCCGGCCAGCGGCTTCGGCCAGTGGATCCGGGTGCAGCACAACGACGGCACGATCACCGTCTACGGCCACATCAACACCATCGACGTCAGCGTCGGCCAGCAGGTCGGGGCTGGCGAGCAGATCGCCACGATGGGCAATCGCGGCCAGTCCACCGGCCCGCACCTGCACTTCGAGGTGATCAAGAACGGCACCAAGATCAACCCGCTGCCGTGGCTGAACGAGCGCGGCATCTCGTTGTAGCAACCCCAGAGCCGCCGCCCGGGACCCGAAATCCCCCGACGGGTTCCGGGCGGTTTTCTACCCAGGACCAGGCACAGGCGCTCATTTCTCGCTGATGGTTTCGGCGGCTGGCCGGTCCGCCTCCAGCCGTTGCCGCAACCAGCCGAGGGTGCGGGCCAGCAGCCGGGAGACGTGCATCTGGGAGATGCCGATCTGCTCGGCGATTTGCGTCTGGGTCATGCCCCGGAAGAACCGCATCACCAGGATCCGGCGTTCCCGCTCCGGCAGTTCTCGCAGCAGCGGACGAACCATCTCGCGGTTCTCCACCTCGATCAGCTCGGCGTCATCGGAGCCGATGGCGTCCCCGAGCGGGATCTCGTCGGTGTCGGTGAGCAGTTCGTCCAGCGAGGCGCTGCGGTAGGCGTTGCCCGCCTCCAAACCGCGGTAGACGTCGTCGGTGCTGATGTCCAGGTGCCTGGCCAGCTCGCTCGGGGTCGGCGCGCGCCCCAGTTCCTGCGACAACCGCGCGATCGCCCCCGACACCGACAGGTGCAGTTCCTGCAACCGACGTGGCATCCGCACCGCCCAGCCGGTGTCGCGGAAGTGCCGCCGCACCTCGCCCATGATCGTCGGCACCGCGTAGGACAGGAAATCCACTCCGCGGCCAGGATCGAAGCGATCCACCGCGTTTATCAACCCCAGCGTCGCGACCTGGGTGAGGTCCTCCTGCGACTCGCCGCGGTGGCTGAAGCGGCGAGCGATGTGCTCCGCCACCGGCAGATGCTCGGTGACCAGCGTGTCGCGGAGTTGGCCATAGCGGGGATCCTGCTTGCTCAGCTTCGCAAGCTCGCCGAACAGCGGCGCCAGCCGGTCGTAGCGCTCGTTGCGCGAATGTCCTGTCGGCTTGGAATCCGCTCGTTTCACACGTGTGCCGTCCGTCCCTTGGTCAACTCGATTCGCACCAGATGGCTGCCGTTGGCAGCAGGGTCCGACTCGACCGAGGTTGACACAAGGTCGGCCAATGCGCTGAGCACGCGCCAGCTGAAGGTGTCCTTGCGGGGTCCGAACGCATCATCGCTGAGCACCTCGGCGGTGACCGACAGCTGGTCATCGCTGGTGCGGAACCGGCAGACCAGCGTCGCCTCCGGTGCTGCCAACCGGACCAGCGACGAGCACGCCTCATCGACGGCCAGCCGCAGGTCCGCGATCGAGTCGACGTCGTAGTCGGCGCGCATGGCGAGGTCACCGACGACGGCCCGCATCACCGCGAGCTGAGCGGGCTCCGCAGCGATGCGGACCTCGACCAGGTTCGCCGCGGACGTCTCCGGCTCGACGTGCGTGATCTCGCGTTCCACGCTCATCCCGGGCCACCTCGTCTCGGTCGGTGCGGCGCACACCTCACTCACAGTCACCTGGTACCCGAGGCCTGCACCGCACAAACGGCCGCTGCCGACTACAGCAGCGAGCTCCAGTAGTCCCAGAAGTACACCGCTAACACTCGGCTACCTGCGGAAACTCGGTTATCATGCCGCTGAGCTGCGAAAATAGCAGCCAAGCAAGCCCTAGTTTGACCGAACGTTTTGGGCCCTCATGCGGACTGAATACGGACTGATCTTAGCAAGTTCGATCACTTGCGATCAGTCGTCGCCCTTGGCGCGTCGGATCTGCGACACGTTGCCTTGGAGCGAGTGTGCCTCCAGGGAGTGCGTCAGCGAGTTCTCCATATAGTCGATCCTGCTGATGATTTGGTCCCGGACGACGACGACCACGTGCACCGTCCAGGCCACCCCGGCGAGGACGAGCAAGCCGCTCATGGTCAGGCGTGTGGTGACGCCGTTGCGCTCGGGTGGGGCGTTTTTCGTCAGAGTAGCCACGGTACGCGCCGATTCGGAGCAGCCGTCCGGCACTAGGATGGCGCCGTTTGAACCATGCTTCGAGGGATGTGGCTGCCGTACCGTGATCAAGTTCTGGCAACCGAACGTCGGGGGCGCTGGGGTGCGCAAGCTGACGCGTCGGGCGCGTTCCAAGGCCGACTACGTGTGGTTCATGGCCGTCCGCGAATGGCCGGTGATGGTCTCGGCCCTTGGCGTCGTACTCGGTGCGATGACCGTCCTGCCTAGCGCGGTCGGCATCGTGCTGTCTTTGATCGCGTTAGCGCTCGGCACCATCAGCTTCATCCGAGACTTCCGCAGCCTGCGGAAACGGTGGTCGGCCTACGACTTCGCGGTGATCGCCGCGCCATTCCCCCAGGAGTTGCCCGCTCCGATGGCGTACCCGAACGCGATCTACCGCTACCTGCCCAATCTCGGGACGGTGTTGCTCAGTGACGACATCGACCGTGCGGTCCGGGAAAGAACCTTCACCGTCCGGGTAGACGACGATCCCTATCAGCTTCCTTCCATACTGCGCGCCACCGCCCCACACGTGCTTCCCCTGCGGGCACGGGGTCGGCTGTTGTTCAACGGCCCCGTTGTGGGCATGCGCTCCGACCCGTTGCCCGGCACCGGTGACGCCGAGATCCGCCTGCACAGCGCCCGGTACTTCGACTTCCAGTGTTCCAACGAGTTGTGCACGATGCGCATCACCAACCACGAGACAGGCAACGACTTCGACCCCCGCCGTCGGCTGCTCACCGACGCCTCCGGACACATTCGCACCCTGGCCGCCAGTGATCTCTCCGACGTCATTGGCGTTTCCACCCTCGCGATCACCACCGACGGGCAACTGCTGCTGGTCAGCCAGTCCGATCGCAACGCCGCCAGCCCACTGTTGCTCGCCCCCTCCGGCAGCGGCTCCCTGGAACCCCGCGACCTCACCCGGCCCGACGGCAAACCGCGCACGACGCTAGCCGAGGCCGTAGGCACCGGCATGGAACGGGAGCTGTGCGAGGAGACCGGCCTGTCGCCGCGCTTCGTGTCCGGCACGAAGTTGACCGGGTTCGCGCGCTGGATGGAGCGCGGCGCCAAACCCGAATTTTTCGGCATCACCACACTGTCGGTTTCCAGCAACGACATTCGCAACACGCGCGCTCGCGGCGCCGAACGCCTTTACAGCTCCGACGTCACCACCCTTGACATCGACTTCAATGCGCTCAGCAGCGAACTTCACGGCGGAACCGATGTTCTCGACGCGCCGAGCCTCCCCGCAGTCATCCGCGACGTCGGCTCCCTACCGTTGATCTTCGCCATCCGGGCCGCTGCCCTATGCCAACTGCGCGAGTCCCCGGCGGCCTGACGAGGCGCGCCTGCATCGTCAGCTCTCGCGGTACTCCCACTCCCGCAGGTGCAGTGGGATTTTCAGCGGCGGTTGCCGTTGGGGATCGGCTACCGGCTGGAGAAGTTCGTCTACCCGAAGATCGGTGGTCTGGGACCGCACGAACCCGCGCAAGCCCCGGCAGTGCCGCGCGCAGATGATGTTCACCAACGAAAGCGGCGGGCTGATGCAGTCCTGGCAGTGGACGCGTGTGTTCCGCCCGGCGGCCGACGTGGCGGGGCTGAAGCCGTCGGAGGTGCTGCACCTGCTGCGGCACCTCTACGCCTCGCTGCTGATCCGGCACGGCGAGAGCGTGAAGACCGTCCAGCACCGCCTCGGTCACGCCAAGGCCACCACCACGCTCAACGCCTACGGCCACCTGTGGCCGGACGCCGACGACACCACCCGCGCGGCCATCGCCGAGGGGCTCTCGGGCTACTGCGGCGCACGGACTGAACGCGGACTGGCCTGATCTTGCAAAAGTGAAACCGCAGGTCATCGGGCGTTTTACAGCAGCGAGCTCCAGTAGTCCCAGAAGGCCTGCAGCACCAGGACCACGATCACCAAATACCACACCACCAGCACCAGGCTGTGGAACCGGGCGAGCGCCGCGCCGACGGCCTGCCCGCCGCCGAAGTTGCCAGCGGTGAGGTTGTGCAGCGTCGTGTACCAGAACAGCGGGATGGTCACGATCCACACGACCATGCAGTACGGGCACAGCGCGTGGATCTCGTAGAGGCTCTGCACCACCAGCCAGTGGATGAAGACGACCGCGAGCGTGGTGCCGACCTGCATCCCCAGCCAGAACCAGCGCGGCGGCGCGAACCCGGCCAGCACCACGGCCCCGGCGGTGACCACCACCGGGAAGGCCGCCACCCCGATCAGCGGGTTGGGGAAGCCGAACGCGGCGGCCTGGGCGCTGTCCATCACCGAACCGCACGAGATGACCGGGTTGATGCTGCAGGTCGGCACGTAAGCGGGGTTGACCAGCTTCTGCAGCTTCTCCACGATCAGCGCGAACGAGGCCGCCAGCCCGACCAAACCGCCCACGACGTACAACCAGCCCGGGCCGCGCGGTTCGACGGCGCGGGAGGTGGTCACCGCGCGAGCTCCTCGTCGAGCTGCTTGCGGAACGCTTCGTCGAGCTCCTGGAAGGTCTCGACGTCGCCGGGGTCGAACTGCTTGCCGTTGATGAAGATCGTCGGCGTCGCCTGCACCGCGGCCCGGTTGCCGTCCGCGACGTCGGCGTCGATCTTGGCGTTGACCTGCGGGGAGTTCATGTCCTGCTGGAACCTCGGCAGATCGAGGCCGATCTGCTGGGCGTACTGGTCGAACAGCCCGCGGGCTTTGGCCTCGTCGGTGCTGAGGGTCTGGCCGTCGGGTGCGACCGCCCAAGCCGAGTAGTTGTCGTAGAGGGCGTGGTACATCTCCTTGTACTTGCCCTGTAAAGCGGCGGCTTCGGCGGCCTGCGCGGCCGGGCGGGCCAGCGGGTGCATGCTCAGCGGGAAGTTGCGGGTGACGAAGGTGATCTTGCCTGCGTAGTCGGCCTCGACCCGCTTGGTCAGCGCGTCGTAGTACTGGTGGCAGGCCGGGCACTGGTAGTCGAGGAATTCGACCACGGTCACCTTGTTGTCGGCCGATTCGGTCAGCACGTTGCTGTCGGGTTTGCGCAGCACGTCGGCCGCCACGGTCTGGCCACCGGTGTTGTTGTCGGCTCCGCCGCGGTTGAACAGCAACACGCCGCCGATCACCAGGACGGCGACGACGACCACCACAATGGTGAGAATGACGTTGGTGGACAGCCCGCTTTTCTTGGTGAGCGGGTTCTTGCTCTTCGGCATCGCGTGCTTTCACCTTCGGCGGTCGGTCCGCTCGCGCGGCAGGAGGACGACCTATCCAGTTTCTCGCATTAACCCGATTGGGCTTCATCGCGGGGTGGAACTCACAGGCCGTTCACAGCTGGTTCTCAGCCTGGCTGGTTTGCGGCGCCGAAATCCGCGGGTAGTCAGCGATCGATGAACGATCCGATGCGGTTGCTCGACGCCGGCGAACGAGCCGAGCTGCGGTCCTGGCCAGGTGGAACGTGGCACGAGCCCGCCCTGGCGACGCTGACCCATCAGCGGTTCTCCGACCCGGGCTGGATCTTCGAGCGCAAACTGGACGGGGTTCGGGTGATCGCGGGCTGCGACGCGAACAGCCCGGTGCTGTGGTCCCGCAACGAGAAGCGGGTCGACGCGGCCTACCCGGAGATCGTCGACGCGCTCACCGCGCAGGGCACGCGGCGGTTCGTCATCGACGGCGAAATGGTCGCATTCGAAGGTGACCAGACGAGCTTCGCGCGTTTGCAGAAGCGCATCCACCTGACCGATCCGCGCGCCGCCCGCCGCACCGGTGTGCCGGTCTACTACTACGTTTTCGACCTGATCGCCTTCGGCGGCGTGGATTTGACGAGATTGGCGCTGCGCACCCGCAAACGGTTGCTGCGGGAGTTCTTCGAATTCACCGATCCGCTGCGGTTCAGCGAGCACCGCGCCGGCACCGGCGAGGAATTCTTCCGCGAAGCGTGCCGACGCGGTTGGGAAGGGCTGATCGCCAAACGAGCCGACCGGCCCTATCGCGGTGGGCGAAGCCGCGACTGGCTGAAGTTCAAATGCGTATCCGACCAGGAATTCGTCATCGGCGGCTACACCGACCCCAAGGGATCCCGGTTCGGTTTCGGAGCCCTGCTGGTCGGCTACTACCAGCAGGGCGAGCTGCGCTACGCGGGCAAGGTCGGCACCGGGTACGACGAGCGGACCCTGCACGAGCTGCGCGGCAAACTGGGCGAACTGGCGCGCGACAGCTCGCCGTTCGCCGACCCGGTGACCGAGCACGGCGCGCACTGGGTGGCGCCGGAACTGGTCGCGCAGATCGGATTCACCGAGTGGACCGACGACGGCAAGCTGCGCCATCCACGCTTCTCGGGACTGCGCAACGACAAACACCCGCAGGACGTGGTTCGCGAGGCCTAGCGTTCGCGCGGAGAAAGGCTCTCGTCCTTGTTTTTGAAGCGGGAAAGCAGGTTGGCCCATTCCCGCTTCAGGCACCGCCGAGGAGTTCAAAAACCTACTAGCGGCCGATGACGATCGGGGCGTTGCTGGCGGCGGGCAGCACCGGGGCTTCGGTATTCGGGTGACTCCATGCCGCGAGCACGACGGTCGTCACGACCATCATTACCGTTCCGACAACCGACACGATCGTGCGGCTGTTGCAATGCATGGCAGATGCCCCCGAATTTCTGGAGTAGGGATGGCTCGCGGCGCGCCCGGTCAGGCGTCCCACCTGGATGTCGCCACTCCAGGGAACAACGTTAGCGGCGTTTGTCCTGTTCCTGATGTGACGCGGAACTCCCTGGTGAGGATGGGTTTTCGGGCACCTCGGACCACAGTCCCAATTGCTGAAGGTGATGGATCAGTAACTCTCCGGTATGGGTGACGTGCTTGTGCATCGCGGCGCGGGCGCTGACCGGGTCCCGCTGGCGCAGCGCGGTCAGCAGGGCGTGGTGGTCGGTCACCGCCATCTCGCGCCAGCCCGGTACGTCGACGGTGATGCTCTGCGGCGCGTAGCGCACCGCGATGCCGAGGAACCACGACAGCTTGGGCGATTCCGAGACCTGGCACACCGCGGCGCGGAACCGGGTCACCAAATCGCCCATGTCCAGCAGCACGAACTGACCGGCCAGTCGCATTTCCTCGTGCAGCCTGGTGAGTTCGGCCAACCGGTCGGCGTCGATCTTGCGCGCCGCGCGGGCGGCGAGCTCACCGGCGAGGGTGGCCTGCAGCCGGTGGGCGTCCTCGAAGTCGTGGCGGCTCAACGGCGCCACGGTGAACCCGCGGCGCGGTTCGAGGTCCACGAAGCCCTCGCCGCGCAGCGCCAGCAATGCCTCGCGCACCGGGGTGACGCTGACGCCGAGTTGCTCGGCGAGGCGCTCCAGGTGCAGGTGATCGCCCTGCCGCAGGCGGCCGGTCATGATCCGTTCCCGCAGCCGATCGGCCAGTTCATCGGGAAGCCGGGGGGAGCGTGCGCGCATCGCCGCGTCGATCACCTCTCGGCCACCCCGCGTTTTGGTAATCCACCGATTGTGTAACCGGTCACGTGCAACTTGATACCACCTGAGGTGAGTAGTTGGTTCTGGTCATGGACGTTCCTCGCCTGTCGGATCTGCTCGACCTCGCCGAGCCGAGTCCGAACCGGTTCCTGGGCCGCACCCAGCCGGTGCCGCGGCACCGGCTGTTCGGTGGTCTGCTGCTCGCCCAGTCGATCGCCGCCGCCGGACGCACGGTGCCCGCGGACCGGCCGGTGCACTCGATGCACGCCCTGTTCGTGCGCGCCGCCGACCCGGCCGAGGCCGTGGAGTACACAGTGGACCGAATTCGGGACGGCGGGGCCACCTCGGCGCGTCGGGTGATCGCCAGCCAGGGCGGGGTGGAGGTGTTCACCGCGCTGCTGTCCTTCCAGCGCACCCGCGACGGCCTGCGGCACCAGGCGGAGTTCCCGCCCGCCACCGCACCGGAGGACCTGCGACCGCTGCACGAGCGCTTCGCCGATTCCGACGTGCCGATCCCGGACTGGTGGCGCAAGCCCCGCGCGATCGAACTCCGCCACGTCGACGACCCGCCGTACCCGCCACCGGTGCAGCGCCGCGACGCCTCCCGCCACCTGGTGTGGATGCGGGCACCGGAGAAGCTGCCGGACGATCCGCTGCTGCACGCGTGCGCCCTGGCCTACGCCTCGGACATGACCTTGCTGGAACCGGTGTTCCTGCTGCACGGCGTCGACCGGCATGCCAAGGGCGTGCAACTGGCCAGCTTGGATCACGCGATGTGGTTCCACAGCGACCTCCGCGCCGACGAGTGGCTGCTCTACGACCAGGACTGCCCAGCGGCGGCGGGCGGCCGGGTGCTTGGACGTGGCAGCGTCTTCGATCGTTCCGGCCGCCAGGTCGCCACCGTCACCCAGGAGGCCCTCCTGCGCCTCGAACGCTGAGGCCCCCCGCAGCGGACCCGCACCGCGCCGCGAGCAACCCTCGCGTTCGCCGACCGGGTGAGGGGTGAAGGGCACCTTTCACCAACTTACTTGGCGAAAGGTGCCCTTCACCTCGCTGTCGAAAGCGAGTGCGGAGCGGACTCGGTTGCTGCTTGCAGCGGTATCGTTTCAGCGTGGTAGCTGATCCTGCCGATTCCGCGGCCGAAGTCACGCATGCGCTGGCCAGAGCCAGGCTCGACGACGTACCGGCCCTCACCGAGCGGCTGATGGCCGCCATCTTCACCGACAACCCGGAGTGGACCGACTACAGCCCGGTGCCCAAGGAAGATCTCTGGGAGGGCTGTCGGCAGTACCTCGAACGCATCCTGCAGATCCTCAGCGGCGCGGCGGCCGGAGCGGACGGCGACGACGTGGCCGCCGCCATCGGCCGCCGCCGCGCCGAGCAGGGCGTGCCGCTGGAGGTGATGCTGCGGACCTTCCGGCTGGGCGGCCGAATCGCCTGGGAGGCGCTGGTCGACCAGGCGCACCAGGACGGTGCCGATCCCGACTCGGTGCTGGGTGTCGCGACGTCGATCTGGACGGTCATCGACGGCCTGTCCTCCACGCTGTCGACGTCCTACCGCAACACCGAACTGGAGCGGCTGCGCCGCGACGACCAGCGGCGCCACGCCCTGGTGGAGGACCTGCTCGCCGGTCGCGCCCGGGACATCGCCTTCGCGCAGCGCACCGCGAAGGAGCTCGACCTGCCCACCGGCGGGTTCTACCTGGTGATCGTCGCCGAGATGACCAGCGACGGCGGGTTCGCCCTGCGCGGCCATCAGGACGCCTTGAGCGCGCTGCACTTCCGGTCCGTGTGGCAGGTGCGCGCCGATTCCCTGGTCGGCTTGGTGGCGCTGGAACAGCGGAACAAGAACCTCGCGCTCGACGCGCTGCGACCGCTGGCGCGGGGTCGGGTGGCCGTGTCACCGACGGTGCGCGGCCTGGCCGAGATCGCGCTTGCCCACCAGCTCGCGCTGACCACCCTGGGCACTTCTTCGCACGGGGCGGCGGAACTGGTGACCTTGGAGGAGCGGTACCCGGAAGCGCTGCTGGTGCAGTCCCCGGATCTGGCGCAGCGGCTGCTGGAAACCCAGCTGGGCCCGGTGCTGGAGCTGCCGGTCCGGGAACGCGACATGCTGCTGGACACGCTGACGGCCTGGCTGGAGGAGAACTGCTCCACGGCCAACGCGGCGGTCCGCCTGCACTGCCACCGCAACACGGTGCTCAACCGCCTGCACCGCATCACATCCCTGATCGGCCAACCCCTCTACGGCCGCACGGCCTACGTCTCGCTGTCCCTGGCGCTGTCCGCCCTGCGCCTGCGCGACGGCCTGCGGGACTGAGGTCGTCACGGCTTCCTGAAATGCTCGACCAGGCGCGAGTAGTCGTCGTCGGCGTGCCCCTCGGCGATGGCCTTGGTCACCAAGCCCAGCGTGTAGCCGGGGAATCCGGCATCGATACCTCGCTCGCACGAGGTCCTCGATCGAAGGCAGGTGGTGCTTGAGCGCCCCGTACTCCACCGCGTGCGCACCCCGGTCGACCTGATCGGCGATCGACGGCAAGAACGAGAGCAGTGCGGAAACGGATGCAGCGGCATGGTCCAAGAACCGCTTCACCTCGATGCCGCTGCTCGACAGCAGCGCAGCCGCGTGCAGGAACCCGTTGAGCGTCCCCCACATCGTGCCGTGCACGGCCATCCCGTACAGCGCTGGTACACCGGGATCGGTCGCGATCAGGTTTCCCCGGCCGCCCAGGAGTTGGAGCGCCGAGCGGTACCGGTCGTACACGGCTTCGGCGCCACCGAAGAAGACCACCGCCTCCGGGTGCCCGACGCCCGGGGCGATCGTCATGATCTGCCCGTGCAGGTACTCCGCGCCGTGGTTCGCGGTCCACTCCGCCATCGATCTCGCCTCCGCGGACGTGCCGTCCGTCAGGTTGACCACGGCTCGCCCGGCGAGCGCGTCACCCGCCGATGCCAGGACGTCGCGGGCAGCGGCGTTGCCCCTGACGTTGACGACCACGAGCGGACTGGCGAGCACGGCGTCCCGGACGGTCCCGGCCCGGTGCGCCCCCTCGGCGACCAGCCCGTCGGCCTTCCGCCGGGTCCGGTTCCACACCGTGGTCGGGTGCCCGCCGAGCAGGAATGCCTTCGCCAGCGCCGACCCCATCTCCCCCAATCCGATCACGGTCACAGCCGAGCGATCGGGAACGCGTCCAGTTGTTTCGGTCATCAGTCCTCCACACCTCTTGGGAGCCGCGGTGATCCGGTTCGTCCGGATCGCGGTCGTGGCAACGCTAGGAATTCCAGCTAACTCGAAGTCAAGAACCGATCAGGCAGCCGCGGCAGCGCTCGGGCGACACCGAAATAGCCCACACCCCGCTGTCAGGGACGCCGGGCTGCGGATCTTTGAAGGCTTTCGTGGTGGTCGTGGTGCTGCGACCACGACCCGCGTCGATCCAGCCCCAAGCCGTGCTGGGCGGGCCGTCGGCCAATCCGTCGCACTGTCGGGGCGCGGGTTCCTGAACGGGTGTTGACTGTGCAGTGGCGACAGTTGGGCGAATAAGGCTTTTCGGGCCGCCAGGGGTGGCGGCGGGGTGGGGTAGGCGGTTTTGCTCGGTTTTTGGGCGTGGCGTTGGTTGGCGGTGTGTGACGGCTGTCTCGGGCACGGTGGGTGATGGTCGCGTTACATGTTGTGTGCGTCACGCTTGGGAATGTGCGGTCTGCACATTTGCGCTGAATGAAGTCTGGGCGAGTGGGCATAGCGCGGGAGTGGTCGCGCTCACGAAACTCAGAGTGAGAATTGCCCGCTCGATCCGGGCTTTCGGTTACCGGCGCGTGCAGTCAAAGGAGCACAGCGAAGTGCAGGAGTTCGACGTTCTCGTGGTGGGCGGCGGTCCCGGCGGATACGTCGCCGCGATCCGCGCCGCACAGCGTGGTCTTTCGGTCGGCTTGGTGGAGAAGGAGCGGCCCGGCGGGGTCTGCCTGAACTGGGGCTGCATCCCGACCAAGGCGATGCTGCGTTCCGCTGACGTGTATGAAACCGTGCTGCACGCGGCAGACTTCGGGGTGAACGTGGAGAACGTCACCCTCGACTACGACGCGATCACCCGCCGCAAGAACAGCGTCGTCAAGGGCCTCACCGACGGCGTGGCGGGTCTGCTGAAGACCAACGGCGTCACCGTGGTGAACGGCCACGCCCGGTTCACCGGACCGACCACTGTGGACGTCTACGCCACCGGTGACTCGCCGCTGGGCGCCGACGGCCCGCGCTACGCCGCCGAACCGGCCGGTGCGCAGCCGATCGAGCAGGTCTCCGGCCGCGACGTCATCATCGCCACCGGCTCGGTCCCGGTGCAGCTGCCGCTGCCCGGTGCGGAGCTGCCCGGCGTGATCACCTCCGACGGTGCCTTCGGGCTCACCGAGGTCCCCGGGCGCATCGCGATCATCGGCGGCAGCGCGGTCGGCGCGGAGTGGGCGACCCTGTTCGCCACCCTCGGCAGCGAGGTCAGCATCATCGAGATGCAGCAGACCCTGGTGCCCGCCGAGGACGTCGAGGTCGGCAAGGCGCTGGGACGTTCGTTCACCAAGCGCGGCATCAAGGTGCTCACCGCCGCGACCGTGTCCCGGATCGACCAGGCGGCCGACGGCCTGCAGGTCAGCGTGGACGGCGCCAAGCCGCAGCAGATCGACACAGACGTGGTGCTCGTCGGCGTCGGCCGCAAGCCCAACACCGCCAACCTCGACCTGGACAAGGCCGGGGTGGCCACCAACGAGCGCGGCTTCATCGGCGTGGACGACAAGCTGCGCACCAACGTCGAGCACGTCTACGCGATCGGCGACGTCACCGGCAAGGCGCTGCTCGCGCACGTCGCATCGCACCAGGGCGTGGTCGCCGCCGAGACGATCGCCGGGCACCACGCCGCGATCGACTACAACGTGATCCCGGCCGCCACCTTCACGCACCCGGAGATCGCCAGCGTCGGACTCACCGAGGCCAAGGCGGTCGACGCGGGCCACGAGGTGGTGACCGCGAAGTTCCCGTTCGCCGCGCTCGGCCGGGCGCAGAGCTACGGCGACACCGAGGGCTTCTTGAAGATCGTCGCGGGCAAGAAGTACGGCGAGGTGCTCGGCGTGCACATCATCGGCCCGTCCGCCAGCGATCTGATCACCGAGGGCGCGCTGGCCATGGCGCTGGAAGCCACCCTCGACGAGCTCGCCGAGACCATCCACGCGCACCCGACCCTGGGTGAGGTCGGCATGGAAGCGGCGATGGCCGCACTGGGTCTGCCGATCCACATCGCACCGCCGAAGAAGCGCTAAGCCGAGCTTTTCCGAAAGGGGATCTGTGATGGCACAGACTGCTACCCGCAGCAAACCGGCCAGCCGCGGCGGAACCAAGTCGCGACGGAGTGGTTCGGTACGCGGCTCCGGCGGCGTACGGTTCGCCGGTGAGTCGCCGGAGCTCCTGCAGGACTACTTCCACGAGATGACCCTGATCCGCCGCTTCGAGGAGCGCGCGGCGCAGGGCTACACGCAGGCCAAGATCGGCGGCTACTGCCACCTCAACCTCGGTGAGGAAGCCACCGTCGTCGGTCTGATGCGGTCGCTGCGCACCAGCGACCTGCTGTACACCAACTACCGCGAGCACGGCTACGCGATCGCCAAGGGCATCGAGCCCGGCCGCGTGATGGCCGAGCTCTACGGCCGCACCACCGGCACCTCCAAGGGCTGGGGCGGCTCGATGCACATGTTCGACGTGACGGCCGGGCTGCTCGGCGGCTACGGCATCGTCGGCGGCCAGGTCCCGCTGGCCACCGGTGCCGCGCTGGCCATCGATTACCGCGGCGGCGACCAGGTGGTGATGTGCCAGATGGGCGATGGCACCACCAACATCGGCGCGTTCCACGAGGCGCTGAACATCGCCGCGCTGTGGAACCTGCCGGTGGTGTTCGTGGTGGTCAACAACCAGCTCGGGATGGGCACCACGGTCGACAAGTCCTCCGCCGAGTCGGAGCTGTACAAGCGCGCGGCGGCCTACCGGATGCACGGCGAGCGGGTGGACGGCAACGACGTGCTGGCCGTCCGCGACGCGGCGACCCGACTGGTCGCGCAGGCCCGCTCCGGCGGTGGCCCGGCGCTGCTGGAGGCGGTCAGCGAGCGGCTGAAGGGCCACTCGGTGGTCGACCCGGCGAAGTACCGCAGCGAGGAGTCGGTGGAGAAGGCCAAGCAGGCCGACCCGGTGGCGAACTTCCGGGCCGAGCTGATCGAGGCGGGCATCCTCGACGAGGACACCGCGACCGAGATCGAGCACAAGGCGCAGGCCGAGGCCGACGCGGCCGTGGCGTTCGCCGACGACAGCCCGCACCCCGACCCCGCGACGCTGTTCGACTACACCTACGCCACCCCGGTTGCCAACGACTCGCGGCGGCTGCCCGCCGACCCGGTCTTCTGAGGCACCCGCTGCGATTTCCGCGACACCCCGCCACCTGAACCGCGCGTCCGCCGGGCCGCCATCGCACCCGGCCGGGCGCCCGGTCACCAATGCCTTTTGTGCAGGAGAAACACTCTTGGCCGTCATCACCTATCGCCAGGCGTTGCACGACACGCTTCGCGAGGAAATGCTGCGCGATGAGGACGTCTTCCTCATCGGCGAGGAGATCGGAGTCTTCGAAGGCTCCTACAAGATCACCGCTGGCTTGCTGAAGGAGTTCGGCGAGAAGCGGGTGCGCGACACCCCGATCGCCGAAGAGGGCTTCGTCGGCGCCGCGGTCGGTGCGGCCATGCTGGGGCTGCGGCCGGTCGTGGAACTCATGACGATCAACTTCTCGCTGATCGCGCTGGACCAGATCGTCAACCACGCGGCCAAGATCTACGGCATGTTCGGCGGCCAGACCAGCGTGCCGATGGTCATGCGCACCCCGGGCGGCGGCGGGCAGCAGCTCGGGGCCACCCACTCCCAGAACATCGAGCTGTACTACGCGTTCGTGCCGGGGCTGAAGGTCGTCGCGCCGAGCACCCCGGCCGAGGCCAAGGCCCTGCTGCTGGCGTCCATCCGGGACAACGACCCGGTGCTGTTCCTGGAGAACCTCGCGCTGTACAACACCAAGGGCGAGGTACCCGACGTCGTCGAACCGGCCGAGATCGGCAAGGCGAAGGTGACCAGGCCGGGCACCGACATCACCATCATCGGCTACTCGCGGATGGCGGTGGTCGCCCAGCAGGTCGCCGAGCAGCTGGCCGACGAGGGCATCAACGCCGAGGTCATCGACCTGCGCAGCTTGCGGCCGCTGGACCGGCAGACCATTGTGGACTCCGTGCGCAAGACCGGTTGCGCCGTGGTCGCCGAGGACGACTGGCTGACCTACGGGATCGGCGCCGAGATCGCCGCGTCGATCTCCGACGGCGCGTTCGACTACCTGGACGCCCCGGTGCGCCGGGTCGCCGCCGCCGAGGTGCCACTGCCCTACGCGAAACCGCTGGAGCGCGCCGCGCTGCCCTCCGCCGAATCCCTGACCACTGCCGTTCAACAAACGTTGGAAGCGGTCGGCCGCCGCCGCTGAGGCCTGCGCTCACCCTAGGAAGACGATGACTGAGATTCAGATGCCGAGGCTCTCCGACACCATGGAGGAGGGCGTCATCTCGACGTGGCAGAAGAAGGTCGGCGACCAGGTCAGCCGCGGTGATGTGCTGGCCGAGATCGAGACCGACAAGGCCCTCATGGAGTTGGAGGCCTACGACGACGGGGTGCTGGAGAAGATCCTCGTCGAGGAGGGTGCGACGGTGGCGATCGGCACGCCGATCGCGATCCTCGGCGACGGTTCCGGCGCTGCGGCGCAGTCCGCCCCAGCACCGGCCGCGCCTGCTCCGGCTCCCGCACCGGCTCCCGCTGCTGCACCTGCTCCTGCACCTGCTGCTGCTCCGGCTCCTGTCGCGACTGCCGAGCCGGGTGCGAAGCCGAAGGCGTCGCCGCTGGCGAAGGCGGTTGCCAAGGAGAAGGGCGTGGACCTGGCGACGGTGCGGGGCACCGGGCCCGGCGGCCGGATCATCCGCGCCGACATCGAGGCCGCCGCCGCGGCCACCCCGAGCGCTCCGGCCACGCAGCCCGCGGCCCCGGCTCCCGCTGCGGCCCCGGCGGTGGTGGCCGACGCGGATGTCGAGGAGATCCCGCTCAGCAACATCCGCAAGGTGACCGCGAAGCGCCTGACGGAGAGCAAGCAGCAGGCCCCGCACTTCTACCTGACCAGCGCCATCGACGTCACGGACCTGATGGCGTTCCGGGCGAACCTCAACGAGCGCCTGCAGGCCGCGGGCGGTCCCAAGGTCAGCATCAACGACTTGGTCGTGAAGGCGGTGGCCACGGCGCTGCGGGCGAACCCGAGCGTCAACGTCTCCTTCGGCGGGGACAAGCTGTTGCAGCACAAGCGCATCAACCTCGGCGTGGCGGTGGCGATCGACAACGGCCTGGTGGTCCCGGTGATCAAGGACGCCGACCGCAAGAGCGTCTCGGAGATCGCCGTCGAGAGCCGGGAGAAGGCCGGGCGGGCCCGCGAGGGCAAGCTCAAGCTGGACGAGATGTCCGGCGGCACCTTCTCGATCTCGAACCTCGGCATGTTCGGCATCGAGCAGTTCAGCGCGGTGATCAACCCGCCGGAGGCGGCGATCCTGGCCGTCGGTGCGGCCCGCGACGAGGTGCAGGTGCGCGACGGCGAGTTCGTGGCCCGCAAGATCCTGCGGGTGACGCTGTCGGCGGATCACCGGGCAGTGGACGGCGCGGTCGGCGCGGCGTTCCTGCAGCAGCTGACCGGATTCTTGGAGGATCCGATCCGCATCATCGCCTGATGCACAGCGGCTTGGCCCCTTCCGCGACGACCTCGACTCTCGCGGGAGGGGCCTTTTTCACGCCGGGGCGTGTGCGGCTGCGAAGAGATCGCGGAAGTGGGAGCGAATCCGGCTCGCTCAACGTCCTACCTGTGAGGTGGGAGTTTTCGAGCCACCACCGGACTTCGGCGCTGTGGCTGGCCTGCTGGGGGTGGCCAGCCACAGCGCCGAGGGCGCAGCCACCGCGCGGGAGTTGGCGATTTCGCCGCGAAATCGCCGCGTCGCCGCCTCAAGGCCAGACTTTAGAGCTTCGTCCAGGCTTCGGTCAGGACTGCGCGGAGGATCTGCTCGACCTCGTCGAAGTGCTCTTGGGTGCAGATCAGCGGCGGGGCCAGTTGGATCACCGGTTCGGCGCGGTCGTCGGCCCGGCAGTACAGCCCGGCCTCGAACAGGGCGGGCGAGACGTACCCGCGCAGCACCCGTTCCGCGTCGGCCGCGGTGAAGGTCTGCTTGGTCGCCTTGTCCTTGACCAGTTCGATCCCGTAGAAGTACCCGGCCCCCCGGACGTCCCCGACGATCGGCAGGTCGAGCAGTTTCTCCAGCGTGGCCCGGAAGTTCGCCTCGTTGGCGCGGACCTGGCCGTAGAGGTCCTCGGACTCGACCAGATCCAGGTTGGCCATCGCGACCGCGCAGGCCACCGGATGCCCGCCGTAGGTCGAGCCGTGCGTGAAGCTGCTGCCGTCGACCAGGAACGGCTGCATCAACCGCTCGTCGGCGATCATCGCGCCCAACGGGGCATAACCCGAGGTCAGTCCCTTCGCGACGGTGATGATGTCGGGCTGGTAGCCGTACCGGTTGGCGCCGAAGTCGTGGCCGAGCCGACCGAAGGCGCAGATCACCTCATCGGAGACCAGCAGCACGTCGTGCGCGGTGCAGATCTCCCGGACCCGCTGCCAGTAGCCGGGCGGTGGTGGGAAGCATCCGCCGGTGTTCTGCAACGGCTCCAGGAACACCGCGGCCACGGTGTCCGGGCCCTCCCGTTCGATCGCGCGGGCGATCTCGTCGGCCGCCCAGGCGCCGAACGCCTCGTAGTCGTCGGCGAAGACCGGCGCTCGGTAGAAGTTGGTGTTGGGCACCTTGATCGCGCTGGGCACCAGCGGTTCGAAGTCCTGCTTGGCGCCCGGGATCCCGGTGATGGACAGCGCTCCCTGGGAGGTGCCGTGGTAGGCCAGCGAGCGGCTGATCACCTTGTGCTTGTTGGGTTTTCCGGTCTTCTTGAAGTACTGCTTGGCGAGTTTCCAGGCGGTTTCGACGGCTTCGCCGCCGCCGCCGGTGAAGAACACCCGGTTGAGGTCGCCGGGGGCTTGGGCGGCGATCCGCTCGGCGAGTTCGACGGCGCTGGGGTGGGCGTGCGACCACAGCGGGAAGTAGCCGAGCTGCTTGGTCTGGCGCGCCGCCGCGGCGGCGAGTTCGTCGCGGCCGTGTCCGACCTGGACGGCGAACAGCCCGGCCAGGCCGTCGAAGTAGCGCTTGCCGTGCTCGTCGTAGACGTACGGGCCGTCGCCGCGCACGATCACCGGGATCTCGCTGTCGGCGTAGCCGCCGTGCTCGGCGAAGTGCAGCCAGAGGTGGTCGCGGGCCCGGTCGCCGAGCGTGCGGGCGTGGCTTGCGGCGGGCTTGTCCGTCGCGGTCATGATCAACCTCGCGTCAATCGGTTGTGTGCCGAATCCATTGTAAATTAGATCTACTACAACGGAAACAGTTGAAAATGTCCAGTGAGACGATTGATCTAGTTGTCTGTCATGACCCAGTGCGTGTCCCGGCGCCTGCGCAGGTGCACCGCGTAGTACGCCGCGGCGAGCACCGCCACCGCCGCGGTGAGCAGGAGGTCCGCCAGGCTCTGGTTCGCCAGCGCCAGGACGATCGCCGCCGCGGTCACCAGCGCGGGCACCGGCCACAGCGGCATCCGCCAGGCCGTCGGCCCGGTCGATCGGCGGACGCGCAGCGCGGCGATCGCGATCAGCAGGTACAGCACCGCGACGACCACGCCGGTCAGGCCGATCAGCGACTCGATGTCGACCAGTCCGGCCAGCGCGGCACCGGGAACACCCACCACCAGCGTCGACACCCACGGCGACTTCCAGCGCGGGTGCAGCCGGGCCAGCGCCCGGTTCACCGGGGCGGGCCAGGCCTGGTCGCGGGCCGACGCGTAGATCACCCGGGCGTTCTGCAGGACCATGACGATCACCGCGTTGAGGATCGCGGCGGCGACCGCCAGGCTGACGAACGTCGACAGCGCCGGTCCGCCCCAGGATTCGACGATCGCCGGGAAATCGGCGGCGGCCAGGTCGGCGCTGCTCGGCGCGCCGAGCACGATCGCCACCGTCGGCAGCACGATGATCACCACCGCTGCCAGCAGCGACCACAACACCGTGCGGGCGACGTTGCGCCGAGGATCGCGCAACTCCTCCGAGAGGTACACCGCGCTGCCGAAGCCCTGGAAGGTGAAGATCCCGACGGCCAGTCCGGTCAGCAGCACGGCCAGCGTGAACGGCGCGGAACCCCCGGCGCCGTCCGGGATCGTCGGCACGACCAGGGTGCTCAGCGGGCGGTTGACGTGGGCGAAACCGAACACCGCCACCAGTGCGGCGGCCAGGATCTCGATGCCGAGGAAGATGCCGGTCACCAGCGCGTTGGAGCGCACGTCCAGCACCGCCGTGACGGTGGCCAGCAGCATCACGACGGCGCCGGTGGCCGGGGTGTTGAGCTCCACCAGTGAACTCAGGTAGTCGGCGGTGCCCAGCGCGATGACCGGCGGTACCACCACGATCATCGCCAGGCTCATCACGAAGGTGACCCAACCGGCGCCGCGGCCGAGCACGCGGGCGACGATCGAGTACTCACCCCCGGCGTGCGGGAATCGGGTGCCGAGTTCGCTGTAGCAGAAGGCGACGCCGAGCGACACCAGGGCGGCCAGCGTGAGGGTCAGCACCACGCCGGTGCCCTGGGTCTGCACCAGCGGCGGCACCACGATGAACAGCGAGGATGCCGGGGTCACGCACGAGAGGGTCAGCAGCACGCCGCCGAAGATCGTCAGCACTCGGGGCAGGCGCTCGGGTTCGGTTCTGGCGGCAGGAGGCGACGCGGCCTCGTTTGTCCGGGACATGAGGGGCCTCGTTGGGGGAGAGGGATTCGGTGTGGCACGCCGTGGCGCGTGGCGTCCCATTGAAAGCAGCGCACCGCGGTCCGTCAAGACATCTCGGCGACGAAAAGTGCATTTAACAAGCTCGCTTGCAATTGAAAGCGTTGACCGTCAGCATGTTTGCAACGAAATCTGTTGTCGCGATCAGTGGAAGAGGTGTCGCGTGACCGGGCGAGTGTTCGACAACTTCATCGACGGACGCCGGGTACCGGCTGTCGACGGCCGGACGCTGGAGGTCGTCGATCCGACGACCGGTGCGGTCTACGCCGCCCAGGCGCTGTCCGGCAAGTCCGATGTGGACAATGCGATGTCGGCTGCGGGCAAGGCCTTCCGGGACTGGCGGCGGAGCACCCCGGCGCAGCGGCAGACCGCGCTGCTGCGCATCGCCGATGCCGTCGAGGCGCGTGCCGACGAGGTGGTGCGCGTGGAGTGCGAGAACACCGGCAAGCCGATCGCGCTGACGCACGCCGAAGAGATGACGATGGTGCTGGACCACCTGCGGTTCTTCGCCGGTGCGGCCCGCGTGCTGGAGGGTCGCGCCGCCGCCGAGTACCTGGCCGGGCACACCTCGTTCATCCGCCGCGAGCCGCTCGGCGTCTGCGCCCAGGTGACGCCGTGGAACTACCCGCTGCTGATGGCGATCTGGAAGATCGCGCCCGCGCTCGCGGCGGGCAACGCCGTGGTGCTCAAACCCTCCGAGACCACGCCCGCGAGCACCCTGCTGCTGGCCGAGATCGCCGCCGAGCACCTGCCCGCCGGGGTGTTCAACGTGGTGACCGGCGATCGGGACACCGGTCGCCTGCTCGTCGAGCACCCGGTTCCGCGGATGGCTTCGATCACCGGGTCGGTGCGCGCCGGTGTCGAGGTCGCCGGATCGGCCGCGCGCGACCTCAAGCGGGTGCACCTGGAACTCGGCGGCAAGGCCCCGGTCGTGGTCTTCGCCGACGCCGACCCGGCGTCGGCGGCCGAGGGCATCGCCACCGCGGGCTTCTTCAACGCCGGGCAGGACTGCACGGCGGCCACCCGCGTGCTGGTGCAGGAGGGGCTGCACGACGAGTTCGTGGCGGCGCTGACCGAACAGGCGCGCGGCACCCGGACCGGCCCGCCCAGCGACCCCGACGTCCTCTACGGGCCGCTGAACAGCGCCGCACAACTGGCCAAGGTGGCCGGTTTCATCGACCGGCTGCCCGATCACGCAACTGTCCACTGTGGTGGATCGCGGGTCGGGGAGGTTGGCTACTTCTACGCCCCCACGGTCGTTTCCGGGCTGCGGCAGGACGATGAGATCGTGCAGCAGGAGGTGTTCGGGCCGGTGATCACGGTGCAGCGCTTCACCGACGAGGACGACGCCTACGCCAAGGCCAACGACGTCAGCTACGGCCTGGCCTCATCGGTGTGGACCGCGGACCACGGCCGGGCCATGCGCGCGAGCACCGAACTGGACTTCGGCACGGTCTGGATCAACACCCACATCCCACTGGTCGCGGAAATGCCGCACGGCGGCTTCAAGCACTCCGGCTACGGCAAGGACCTGTCCATGTACGGCCTGGAGGACTACACCCGAATCAAACACGTCATGACCACCCTCAGCTGAGAACTGAGCGGATCCGATGCAGGTGAGGGGCACCCGTGACCCAGTTACTTGGTCACGGGTGCCCCTCACTCATGTCCACTCCTCCCAACACACCGGCGCGTGTCGGGCCACCCGCACCGCTGCGCAACAGGAGCCTCGGAACGGTCCGCTAGCGGGTGCCCCAGGCGTAGGTTTGCTTGCGGAGTTTGAGGTAGACGAAGGTTTCGGTGGCGGTGACCGCGTCGAGGCTGCGGATGCGCTGGTTGATGACCTCCAGCAGTTGTTCGTCGTCGCGGCACACCACCTCGACGATCAGGTCGAACGAGCCCGCGGTGATCACCACGTACTCGATCTCGGAGAGCTCCGCGAGCTGGTCGGCGACCCGCTGCACATCGCCCGCGACCTTGATGCCGATCATCGCCTGGCGCAGGAAGCCGAGCTGCAGCGGATCGGTTACCGCGACGATCTGCACCATCCCGGAATCCAACAGCCGCTGCACGCGCTGCCGCACCGCGGCCTCGGACAGCCCGACGGCCTTGCCGATCGCGGCGTAGGAGCGCCGCCCGTCCTGCTGCAACTGCTCGATGATCCGCTTGGACAGTTCGTCCACGGCCGCGGGCGGTTTCGCCGCACCGATCGGGGTGTCCTGCTCATGGGGCTTGCGCGTCACAGCGACGTATCGTTGCCGCTGGACGTCGCGGTTGCAAGCTGGCTCAGGTCAACGCATCGGCCAGCTTCGGGGTCAGCCGGTCCAGGGCGAACGGGATGCTGGAGACGGTGGCCGAGCCCAACGCCATGGTCAGGTCGTAGTCGTCGAGCAGCACCAGCGAACCGCGTTTGGCCGCCGGGAGGTTGTTCAGCAGCGGATCGCCGCGGACCGCGTCCACATCGGTGGGTTTCGCGGTGGTGACGATCACCACGTCGGCATCCAGCAGCGCCACCTGCTCCTTGCTGACCTTGACGTTGAACTTCCCGCCGCTGTCCAGGTTTTCGATGGCGGGTGACAGCCGCAGCCCGAGTTGCTCCAGCAGCGCGGTCCGGGCGTCCTGCTTGGTGTAGGCGGCGTAGGTGCCCGCCGAGTCGGTGCGGACCGTGACGTGCGTCTTGCCCTCGAAGGCCGGGTTGGCCTGGCGGGTCTGGTCGATGCGCGCCTGGGTGTCCGCGAGCAGCTTCGCGACCTCGGCCTGCTTGCCCAGCGCCTGACCGATGGTCTCGGCCTGCACCCGCCAGTTGACTCCGTAGTCGATGGAGTTCGGCGGCTGGGCCACCACCGGGTTGAAGCCGCTGAGCCGGTTGTACTGGTCCACGGTCAGCGCGCTCTGCAACGCGATCATGACGTCCGGGGCCAGCGCGATGACGCCCTCCACGTCGACTTCGCTGCCGAACACCTCGGGCCGCTGACCGCCCAACATCGGCTCGACCCACGGTCCGACGCCGCTGTCCCACGGACCCCACTGGGTCAGCCCGACCGGGATCACGCCCAGTGGCAGCAGCACGTCGTGGTCGGTGATGCCGAGGGTGACGACGCGCTGCGGCGCTGCCTTGAGCTCCGCGGTGCCATACCGGTTCGGGATGCTCGCCGGGAACCCCGGGCCGCCCTGGACGGTGCCGGTCGCGCCCGATCCGCCACCGGTCCCGCAGGCCGCCAGCCCGGCGGCGAGCACACCGGTCGCACCGATCAGGAAGCCCCGACGGCCTAACCTGCTGCGGGCGGCAGCTGCTGGGGGAGAAGTCATCACCGCGTCCTTAGTCATCCGGTTCGTATGCGCAAGCAAGGCTAACCTAACTACATCGGCCCGCCTGGTGAATCGGATCACTCGGACTGATCTCCGAGGTATGGTGAACCGGAGCGATCGCACACCTACCATGCGCTGCGCGTGCGGGAGTTGGAGTCGCGATGAGTGACGATGATGTGTTCGGCCGTCGTTGGGTGCTCGCCGAAGACGAGCTGTTGCGGATGCTCTGGCGCTGCAACGCAGGGGAGAGCCCGGACGTGCTGTTGTTGGAATTGCACGCCAATCGCTGCGCGGACCGGCGGGGTCCCAGCCCGTTCGGCGGGCGGCTGCCCCGGTCGACGCGGCACCCACGCCGCAACCGGCATCGCGTCGTGCGCTGATCCCCCGGTTCCCCGCAAAACGGACTCGGCGACCGATACGGTGGGCGCGTTGATCACCACCGCACGGGAGACCAACCCTGATGAGTTCGTTCCTCTCCGGAATCCGCACCCTCGGCACCGGTTTCGGCATCATGCTGCGCAACCCGAAGCTGCTGCTGCTCGGCGCCCTGCCCGCGCTGATCAGCGTCGTGCTGCTGATGGGCGGTCTCGGCACGTTGATCTACTTCAGCGGTGACCTGGTCACCTGGCTGACGCCGTTCGCCGACGGCTGGGGCGACTTCGGCCGCCAGGCGCTGCGCATCCTGCTGGGTGTGGCGCTGGTCGGCGCGGCCGCGCTGCTTTGCTCGGTGTCGTTCATCGCCATCACGCTGCTCATCGGCGGCCCGTTCTACGAGCACATCGCCGAAAAAGCCGAGCAGCAGCTGGGGTTGGACGCCTCCGACGACGGCGCCGGGTTGCTGCGGCAGGTCGGCCGCGGCGTGCGGGATTCGCTGAAGCTGGTGGGCATCGTGCTGATCGGCGCGATCGTGCTGTTCGGCATCGGGCTCATCCCGGTGGTCGGGCAGATCGCGGCGCTGGTGCTGGGCGCGTTGTTCGGGGCGTGGGTGATCAGCCTGGAGATGGTCGGTCTGGTGTTCCAGCGGCGCGGCCTGAAGCTCGGCGACCGGCACCGGACGCTGCGGCGGCACCGGGCGGCGGTCCTCGGTTTCGGGCTGCCGACCTACCTGCTGTGCCTGATCCCGATCGCGCAGCTGGTGGTGATCCCGTCGGCGGTGGTCGGCGGCACGCTGCTGGCACACCGCGTCCTGGGGCCGGTTCCCCGCCAGCCCGGTGTTACGTCCTGAAGATCGTCGGCGTAACGCTCTCGTGTCCGTCCGCGAAGCGGCGCGGCGGACGGCCCCCGAAGTCGCACCTCAGAAGCAAAACGAGGTTGAACAACAGGCTCTAGAGTTCGGGGTGTGACGCAGCACGTTGAACCAGTACAGCCGGACGCCTCCTACCTGCGCGCCGTGTCCGCGGCGACCGAGCGGGCGGTGGCCGCCGCCGAACCGATCCGCTCCGATTTCGCGGGCGCCGACGAGGCGTTGCGCGCCGAGGTCGAGCGGTGGGTGGACGGGCACGCCGAGGACCTCCTCGCGCTGAGCCGGGATCTGCACGCGCATCCCGAGGAGGCGTTCGCCGAGCACCGATCCGCCGCGCGGGCGGCCGAGGTGCTGCGCGGCCACGGATATGACGTCGAGGTCGGTGTCGGCGGGCTGGACACGGCGTTGCGCGCCGGATTCGGCGGCGGTGGTCCGCACGTCGCGGTGCTGGCGGAGTACGACGCGCTGCCGGGCATCGGGCACGGCTGCGGGCACAACATCATCTGTTCGGCGGCGGTCGGTGGGTTCCTCGCCGCGGCCACCGCGGTGACCGCGACCGGCGGGCGGGTGAGCCTGGTGGGCACCCCGGCCGAAGAGGGCGGCGGCGGCAAGGTGCACCTCGCCAGGGCAGGGCTGTTCGACGACGTGGACGCGGTCGTGATGCTGCACCCGTTCTCCCACGACATCGCCACCCACCCGTTCCTGGGGCGGCGGCAGGTCGAGGTGGTCTTCCACGGCGTGGCCGCGCACGCCGCCGCGCAGCCGTTCATGGGCCGCAACGCGCTCGACGCGGTCGTGGCGACCTACCAGGGCGTGGCGGCGATGCGGCAGCACATGCCGTCGACGGACCGGGTGCACGGGATCATCACCGACGGCGGCAAGCGGCCCAACGTCGTGCCGGATCGCGCCGCGGCGCTGTTCTACGTCCGCGCCGCCGATCCGGGCTCGTTGCAGGACCTGTCGAACCGGATCGAGGCGATCGCGCACGGTGCGGCGTCGATGACCGGCTGCGGGGTGGAGCTGACCTGGGACCAGAACCCCGCTTACCTGCCGATCCGGCACAACGACGTGCTGGCGGCCCGCTGGGCGCGGCACCAGGCCCGGCGCGGCCGGACGGCCCTGCCGCGCGGCGTGGTGCCGGAGTACCTGACCGGCTCGACGGACCTCGGCAACCTCAGCTACCAGCTCCCGGCGATCCACCCGATGATCGGCCTCGGCGACCCGAACCTGTCGCTGCACACCGAGGAATTCGCCGCCGCGGCAGGTTCTCCGGCCGGGGACCGGGCCGTCCTGGACGGCGCGGTCGGACTCGCGCTGACCACAGTGGACTACCTCGCGGACGCCGACATCCGGGCGGCCGCGCGGACCGAGTTCGAGGCCGCTGGCGCCTCGTGAGCTAGGCGGTCCGTCTTCGCACCCACGAGTGGTCCCGCACGGGGTAGGCGCGGCCGCGTCAACCGATCACGCACCGCCGACCCCTGCGGACGACGGTGCCGCGCAAACCGACCCGCGTGCTCCCTGGGCTAGGCTGGGCCGCGCTCTGTCGCCGAGCTTCGGATGTCTACTGTGGACGATTTAGTGCGGGAGTGGACCGCGCAGCTGCTCGATTCGGGCAACCTCGCCGCGCTGATCGCGGGCCTGCTCTCGTTGGTGCTGGTGCTCAGCCGCAACACCTGGCTGCTGCTGCGCAACGTGGTGACGATCGCGCACGAGGGCGGGCACGCGGTGGTCGCGTTGCTCAGCGGCCGAAAGCTCAACGGCATCCGCCTGCACTCCGACACCTCCGGGCTGACCGTGTCGACCGGCAAGCCGACCGGGCCGGGCATGGTGTTCACCCTGGTGGCCGGGTATCCGGCGGTGTCGCTGCTCGGGCTCGGCGGGGCGTGGCTGGTCACCGCCGACCAGGCCCGCGTGATGCTGTGGGCGTGCATCGCGCTGCTGGTCGCCATGCTGCTGGCCATCCGCAACGCCTACGGCGTGCTGTCGCTCTTGGCGACCGGCGGCGTGATCTTCGCGGTGTCCTGGTTCGCGACTCCGGCCTGGCAGGCGTTGTGCTGCGCGCTGTTCAGCTGGTTCCTGCTCTTCGGCGGCCTGCGGCCGATCGCCGAGCTGGGCCGCAAGCGGGCCAGGGGCGGCGCGGCGAACTCCGACGCCGACCAGCTCGCCCGGCTGACCGGGCTGCCAGCCGTGGCTTGGCTGGCGTGCTGGTTCCTCATCGGGCTGGCCGCACTCGTGGTCGGGGCCCGCTGGCTGCTGCTGATGCCGCAGATGTGACCGCCGCCTCGAAAACATGATCTTGGAGCTCGCGCGGATTGGGCGTAGCCGGACATACATGAGTCGGGGATCGGCGGAGACGAGAAGGCCTCTGAGTGCCTGTTTTTGAAGTGGTCGTGTCGGGCCGTCTGCCTCGGGTGAGGTGGGCGATTTCGCGCGAAATCGCTGTCTCCCACGCGGGGCGGGTGGCGATTTAGCGCGAAATCGCCACCT
>NZ_JBQQBO010000024.1:0-122206 GCF_052246905.1 Saccharopolyspora antiqui | reverse complement strand
AGCGCTGGGTTGGGGCCCGCGGCCCGCGCCCACCACCCCTCGCAGGCGCAAGTAGTTGCAGAAGCGCCATACCGGCGCAAGCTGCTATAGTTGTAAGACGTGCGAGTCACGTAACGAGGAGGTGTGCGGTGGGGATCGCCGACGACGCCGTCGAGATTCGGGCCCACGGCTGGCGCACGCTCGCGGCACTGCACGGGAAGCTCGAAGTGGCGCTGGAAAAGGCGCTGCAGGTCGAGCACGGGCTCTCGGTCGTCGAGTACACCGTCCTCGACGCGCTGAACAGGCAGGACGGCTGGCACATGCGGATGCAGCAGCTCAGCCGGGCCACCGCCCTCAGCGGTAGCGCGACGACGCGGTTGGTCAGCCGACTGGAAGATCGCGAGCTGCTGACTCGAATCCTGTGCAAGGAAGATCGCCGCGGCATCTACACGGAGCTGACCGACGCGGGACGAGCCCTGCTGGCGAAAGCCCGCCCGACCCACGACGAGGCCCTGGAAAAGGCGTTGGCCGAGGCCGAACAGCTCCCGGAACTGGCCCCGCTGGTCGGGGCCCTGCACGCGCTGCCGCCGCAGCCAGGCGGCTGACCGGATGCAGGTCAGCTACGCGACGATCGCCACGCCGGGCCACGCGAACGAGGACTACCTCGCCGCCGGTCCGGACTGGGCGTTCGTCCTGGACGGCGCCACCGCCGCGTCCGGTGTGGACAGCGGCTGCGTGCACGACGTGCGCTGGCTGGTGCATCGGCTCGGCGGCGCACTGGCGCAGCGGCTGGCCGTGTCGGGGGAAACCGCGGCGAACCTGCTGGCCGACGCGATCCAGGCGACCGCCTCGGCGCATGCGGACACCTGCGACCTGCGCAATCCCGCCAGCCCGTCATCGACAGTGGCGCTGCTCCGGCTGCGCGGTGCCGACCTGGAGTACCTGGTGCTCGCCGACAGCCCGATCGTGCTCGACGTGGCCGGGGAGACCAGGGCGATCATCGACGACCGGTTGGAGCACCTGCCGAGCTACACCGTCGAGGCCGTGCGCGAGCAGCGGAACCGGCCCGGTGGGTTCTGGGTGGCGAGCACCGCGCCCGAAGCCGCTTACCAAGCGGTGCGCGGTGTGGTTCCGGATGGTGAGGTGCGTCGCGCGGTGCTGCTCAGCGACGGGGCCTCGCGCTACGTGGAGAGGTTCGGGCTGGCCGACTGGGCGGGGCTGATGGACCTCGTCGAGCGCGCCGGACCGGCCGAGCTGCTGCGCCGGGTGCGAGCCGCGGAGCAGGCCGAGACGCCCGAGCGGCGCAGCCAACACCGCGGAAAACCGCACGACGACGCGACAGCGGTGTTCGCGCGGTTCTGACCCGTCCCGATCTGTGCGGTCTGCTCTGTTCGAGCGGAAATCCGCTTGAACGGTTCCGCGACGCCCGGCGCCCGGTACTGAATGGGTGAGTGTGGCCCGGCTTCCGGTGTGTTGGAGGGACCTTCGATGAATCGTGAGCAACGTGGCGTCGTGAAGGCCGTGTCGGTGATCGCGGCCCTGCTGTGGGTCGTGCTCGGGTTGCGATTCGGATGGCCGTTCTGGTTGTGGATCGCGCTGGTGATCGCGACGATCGTGGCTCCCTGGTTGGTGATCTGGCGGTATCGGCGATGGCGGGCGGCGAAACGAGTTCCGGCCGAGCTGGTCGAGACCGCCCGGTCTCCGCAACCGCCGACGAACGAGCGGTCGTTGTCCGGCGTGCCGCTGCGCAGTGCGCACCCGGACTACCAGTTCTTGTTCTCCGGCAAGGTGATCTGGTACTCGAAGCCGGACGCGCCGGGGCTGCCGCACGCCGATCCCGGTGGGCTCGCGGTCGATCTGGTACTGGAGCAGGCGGCGCAGCTCGTCGCCGAGGTCGCACCGGATGAGGGGGAGCGCGCGCAGTACCGGTTGGCCGCCGCGCTGGGCGCGCAACGATCGGATCCCGCCGGGCATGTCGGCGCGTGGGCCAGCGAGGTTCGGTTGGAACTGCCGGAATCCGACGCGGACCGAATACGGGGACTGGCCGACGCCCGCAAGGATGTGGAGCTTTGGCAGCGGGCCCGCAACCACGAGCGCGACAAGCGCGCGTACTTGGCCGATGACGTGCTGAAAAACCCTGGTAGTGCGCTGGTTTGGTGGTTGGCGCGGGTGGACGGGGACGTCGACGAGGCGGTCCGGCAGATCGGCAACCTGCGGCGGCTGACCGCGGCCGCGCACGACACGCGAGTGCCGGACCCGGACCTCGACGCTCCACATTGGATCGGCGTGGTTCCGGCCGGGCAGTCCACGATGCAATCGTTGTTCATGGAGGAGTTCGAACTGGGCGGCAATGGCGTGGGCGCTTCGCAACACGTGTTGGCCGCGATCGAAGGCCTGGCCGCGGGCGATGAGCGCGCGGCGCTGAGCCGTCGGTTGGCCGAGGTGTTGGCGGCGCACGGGCACGACGAACTGGCGGAGCTGGTCCGGGATCGCTTCACCGCAGCCGATCGTCAGGAACTACCCGGCTCCGATGCCTCCTGACCGCCGTGCTCATTCGTTGGCGCAGCGTTTGGCGAGGGCCATTGCGTCGTGGGGGGCGTGGGCCCGCACGTCGTTGTCGAAATAGGCGTAGACGTCGCGGCCCTTGGTGGTCGGGGCTGGTTCGGTGACCGTGTGTTCGGTCTTGGGGCAGCTGCCCGAGTGCCAGGCGCGGATCAGTTTCGCCCAGTGGTCCAGGGCCTTCGCCGTGTAGCCGCTGGCGTACAGCTCCTCCGCGCCGTGCAGGCGGATGTAGACGAAGTCGCTGGTGACGTCTTCGAGGTGCGGCCAGGAACCGGCCGCGTCCGCGACGACCAGGCCGATGTCGTGGCTGCGGAGCAGTTCGACCGCCTCGGGCGCGGCGTAGTCGGGGTGGCGGACTTCCAGCGCATGCCGCAGCGGGCGGTCGGCATCGGTCTCGGTGAGCGCGCGACCCGACAGGCGGTCGTCATGTCGCACGGCCAGCGCGGCGGCCGAGGCGGTGCTGCGCGGCAGGAGGCGGAAGAACGCCGTCAGGCGTTCGACGTCGAACTCCAGCGTGGGCGGGAGTTGCCAAAGCAGCGGCCCGAGCTTGGCGCCGAGGGCCAGGACACCGGAGGCGAAGAAGTTCGCCAGCGGTGTTTCGACGTCGCGGAGCTTCTTCATGTGGGTGATGTAGCGACTTCCCTTGACCGCGAACAGGAAATCGTCGGGAGTCTGCTCGGCCCAGCGGCGGTAGTGCTCCGGCCGTTGCAGCGAGTAGAACGAAGCGTTGATCTCGGCCGAGCCGAGTCGGCGCGACAGGTACTCCAGCTCGCCGCCGCGCCGCAGCTCGCGCGGGTAGAACGGACCGTGCCAGGGGCCGTACACCCAACCGGAAGTGCCGATCCGAATCCTGCGCGAAGTCGAGCGAGCTCGCATGACCCTTCCAACGGTACCCGCCAACCGCCGCTTCGGCGGGGCGCCAACTCCGCGACGTGGACGAGGTGAAGGGCACCTTTTACCAAGTAAGTCGGTAAAAGGTGCCCTTCACCCTTCAGCCGAACGGCGCTTCTGGCACCGTCCGCGTGCGGTCAGCGAAGGGTGACCGGGAGGGTGCGCAAGCCGCGGTTGCGGAAGGAGTTCCGCCACTGCAGCTCCTCCTCGGGCACCGCCAGCGCGAGGCGTGGGAATCGGCTGAGCAGGGCGCCGAGGCTGACCTCCGCCTCCATGCGCGCCAGGGAGGCCCCGAGGCAGTAGTGCGGTCCGTGGCCGAACGCGAGGTGCGGGTTGTCCGCGCGGCCGGGGTCGAGGTGGCTCGGGTCGGTGTAGCGGTCCGGATCGTGGTGCGCCGAGACCAGGGAGAGCATCACCGTCTCACCGGCCGCGATGGTCACCCCGCCGATCTCGACGTCGGTCACCGGGAAGCGCCGGATCGCCAGCTGCGGTGGCGGGTCGAACCGCAGCAGTTCGTCCACAGTGGTCGTTGAAACCCCTTGGCGCGCCTGGGCGAGCGCCGCAGGTCGGGTCAGCAGTGCCGCGAGGCCGTTGCCCAGCAGGTTCACCGTGTTCTCGTATCCGGCGAACAGCACGAGGAAGGCCGCCGAGGTCAGCTCGTCCTCGCTGAGCTGATCCGCCTCGTCGCGCAGCTCGATGAGCGCGCTCAGGAAGTCGTCGGCGGGGTTGGCGCGCTTCGCCGCGATCAGGTCGAGCAGGTAGCGGTGCAGTCCGCGCAGCGCCTCGGCCGCCTGCTGCGGGGTTTCGGGCGCGAGCAGTCCGTCCGTCCAGGACCGGAAGTCCGGCCGGTCGGCGGCGTGCACGCCGAGCAGCTCGCAGATCGCCGTGATCGGCAGCGGTGCGCAGTAGGCGGGCAGCAGATCCACTTCGTCCTGCCCGCCCAGCTCGTCCAGCAGTTCGTCGGCGATCTGCTGGATGCGGGGCCGCAGCGGTTCGATCCGGCGCGGCGCGAAGGCCTTGCCGACGATGCGGCGCAGCCTGGTGTGCTCCGGCGCATCCATGTTCAGCAGGTTGGCGTCCAGCGCGGGCGGCAGCGAGAAACCGCGATAACCGCCGTTGGAGTGCTTCTTGTCCAGCGACAGCCGCGGGTCGGCCAGCGCCGCGCGCACGTCGGCGTAGCGGGTGACCAGCCAGATCGACGTGCCGTCCGGGGCGGTGGCGCGGTGCACCGGGGCTTGTTCGCGCAGTCGTGCGTAGGTGGCTCGGGGAGCGGTGATGAATGCGGAGTCGATCTCGATCACGGCATCGAACCTACGCGACATGCCTACGCGACATGCCCCGAGAGATGCCCCCGAGAGATGTCAGGGCAGATGCGCTGGAACGTCCTCCAGCGTTCGGTTCCGCGTAACCCGGAACCGACAGCAGCTCCATCTGCCTTCCGCACGCTGGCGGCGCACGTTGGCTATGGAAGGACCTGGCATGTTCAATATTTCCCGGCGGTTGCTCGCCGTGCTGGCCTGTGCGGCGCTGCCGTTGGGCCTGGCCGCCTGCGGCCCGAGCGCGGCGACCGACCAAGGCAGTGCGCGCAACCCCGATGAGCTGGTGTTCGCGTCCGTCCCGTCCGAGGACTCGACCAGTTTGGAGCAGGAGTTCAAGCCGCTGGTCGACATGTTGTCGAAGGAGACCGGCAAGAAGATCCGCGTCGAGAAGGCCACCGACTACGCGGCGGTCATCGAGGGCCAGCGCACCGGCAAGATCGACATCGCGATGTACGGGCCGCTGTCGTACGTGGTGGCGCGCAACAGCGGGGTGCGGATCACGCCGCTGGGCGCGCAGGTCGAGACCAAGGCAGCCGCGCCCGGGTACTGGTCGTACGGCGTGGTCAAGGCCGATTCGCCGATCCAGAGCCTGGCGGACTTCCGGGGCAAGCAGGTCTGCTTCGTCGACCCCAACTCGACCTCCGGCTACCTCTACCCGAAGGCGGCGCTGCAGACCGCCGGGATCGACGTCACGCGCGACCTCAAGCCGGTGATGGCCGGTGGGCACGACGCGTCCGTGCTGGCGATCAACAGCGGCCAGTGCGACGCCGGGTTCGCCGAGAACAAGATGGTCGACGAGCTGCTGCCGGAGAAGGGCGCCATCAAGCCCGGTGACCTGCGGGTGGTGTGGCGCTCGGAGCTGATCCCCGGTTCCCCGGCGGCGGTTTCCGACGACCTGGACCCGGCGCTGAAGGACAAGATCGTCGAGGCGTTCAAGACAAAGGCCAACGCCGACTACCTCAAGGCCAACGGCTTCTGCACCGACAACTGCGAGATCGGCGGCTACTGGGGCTTCGTCCCAGCCGACGACGCGACCTTCAACACCATCCGCGACGTCTGCAACATCACGCGCGAAAAGCAGTGCACCGACGGCGGCTGACACGGATAGGCGAGAGGTGAGGGGCACCTGTGACCCAGTTACTTGGTCACAGGTGCCCCTCACCTCGAAACCCCACACGATCGGTACTCCGAAAACGCCGCTCGATCGGTGTGGTTGGTGTTGGTGACAAGTGTTCGGGTTGTTCATCTGGGGGGTTCTGGGTGTTGGGGTCTGGGAAGTTGTTCGGACAAGGTTGGGGCGCAGGCTTCCGGCCGTGGTCAGAAGCCGGTATGTGGAGATAGCCGACACGCTCGCCGCCGAGCTCGCGGAGCTCCCCGCGGGGAGTCGGATCGCTGGTGAGCACGAGATCGCCGCGCGTTTCGAGGTGGGTCGGGCGGCGGCTCGCGCCGCCATGCAGGAACTGGAGCAGCGGCTGCTGGTGCGGCGGGTGCGGGGCGCTGGAACCTTCGTGAACCGGCGCATCGACTACGTGATCTCCCAGCGCCGGATCCCGTCGTGGCACCAGACCGTGCGCGAGGCCGGTGCGGTGCCGCGCTCGGTCGTGCGCGACGTGCGTCGCGAGCCGCTGCCCGAAGCCGAGGCCGCGCGGCTGGAACGGCCCGCGGGTAGCCCGGCGAGCCTGCTGATCCGCCAGTACTACGTCGACGACCTGCTGCACGGCTGGTCCAACGAGTGGATCCCGCTCGACGTGCTGGCCGACATCAACATCGCGGTGCACGCCATCGAGTCGGTCGACTCGATCCTGCGCCAGATGAGCAAGGTGCAGCCGGTCCGAGCCTGGTGCCGGGTCAGCTACACGCTGCCGGGGCCCGAGGTCGTGACCGGTCTGGAGACCGAGTCCGGCAGGCCGGTGTGGCTGGTGGAAAGCGTCAGCAGGGACGCCGCGACCGGCATGCCGGTGCTGTGCAGCCGCTCGTGGTCGCGCCCAGATTCCGCCCGGATCGTCGTCGAGATGGACGGGCCGTACCAACCGGAGGACGAGTGAACAGGGAACAGCGTGTCGCGCTGCTCGCGGTGGCCGAACCGGCCGAGGTGATCGAGCTGGCCGACCACTGCCTCGCGGCCGGTCCGCCGCCGACCGTGCTGGTGGGGCCGGAGGTGGGCTGCGTGTCGGTGCAGGTGCGGGAACCGATCGTGCGGGACCGGTTCCTGCTCGGCGATGTGCTCGCCTGCCGCGCCGAGGTGGAGTTCGACGGGGCGCGCGGCTGGGCGATGCGCCTCGGCGACGACCGGGCCGCCGCGCTGGCCGCCGCGATCCTGGACGCCGCGGTGGAGTCCGGGCGGGCCAGCGCCGAGGTCGACCGGCTCTGCGAGCGGGTCCGCGAGCGGCAGCGGTTGGCCGAGGACGCCGAATGGGCCGAGTTGGCGCCGACGATCGTCGAATTCGAGGAACTGTGATGACCACCTCCCTGGCGCCCCAGCTGGCGCAACTGGTCTTCCGCGCGGTGCTGGACGCGCTGGCCAGGCCGGGCGAAGTGCGGCACCTGCCGGACAGTCCGATGCCCGCGCCGCTGCTGCCGGTGCTGGCGCTGGCGGATCTGGACACCCCGGTGCACGTCGACAACTGGGCCGATGTCGTCCGCACGCAGACCGGCGCACCGATCGTCCAACGGTCCGGCGCGCGGCTGGCGGCGCTGCTCGAACCGCTCGATGAGCTGTCCGGTTTCCCCGTCGGCAGTGCCGCCGCGCCGGAGGACGCGGCATTGGTTTCCCTTGCGGTGCAAGGCTTTGACGCAGGTCCACTGCTGCGGCTGAGCGGCCCCGGCGTGCCCGGCCAGCGCCGGTTGCGGGTGTCCGGTCTGCCTGCGGACTTCGTCGCGCAGCGGCGGAACCTGATCGACTTCCCAGCCGGGATCGACCTGCTGCTGGTGGCCCCCGATGGCGGTCTGGTCGGTCTGCCGCGCTCCACCCGAGTCGAGGAAGGTGCCTGATGGGATATTCCGGAGTTCGCGGCGGGATGACCGCCATCCTGGCCGCCGAGCGGCTGGTGCGCCGATCGCGGGATCACGCCCCGGCGGGCTGGGCGAGCACCGAGCAGATCGTGCTGCGGTTCCGCCTGGCCGTCGACCGGATCATGGGCGAGGCCGGGCTCTACGACCCGCCGACCGCCGCCGATGCGTTCCGGCAGGCCGAAGGCGACGTGCTGGAGGCGGCGCACCTGGTGCGGGCGCACCGGTCGACGCTGCCGAGGCTGGCGATCACCGAGCCGGTCGATCCGGACGAGATGGTGGTGCTGCGCCGCATCGTCCCGGCCAACCGCACCCCGGACGGTCCGCAGCTGCTCGGTCGCACCACCGACTACACCGGGCGACTCCTGGAGCGCCCCGACGGCGAACCGAAGCCTGATGAGTCCACAGTGGATGAACTGGTCGAGCGCAGCGCGCAGCAGCGCCACCCGCGCCGCTTCTACCAGCTGCTCCGCGATCTCGACCTGGTCGTGGAGCACGGTGAGGAGGCCGAAGATCCGGAGCCGTTCGACATCACCCGCCGCGCCGCCCGCCCACCGGCGCCGCGTTCGGCGGTGCTGTCCAGCATGGCCCGCGCGGAGACCGGCGCGCTGGTCGGGCTGTGGTACCGGTCCGTCCTCGGGCCGGATGGCGACGTCCACGAGATCACCCTCGGCGACACCCGGCACGGCCGCGTGCCGCTGCGCGTCGTGCACCCGCACACCGGAAACCCCGTGGAGATCGGGCAGATCCGGGTGACCGAGGTGGAGGGCATCGAGGACCTCGACGGCGCCGACGAGGACCGCACCCGCTTCGACGTCGGCTACGGACTCTGCTTCGGGCACAACGAGCGCAAGGCGATCGCGATGGCGAACCTGGACATCGCCTGGCGCCGCGCCGCACCGGACAGTCCGCTGGAGCAGTTGCTGCTGCTCACCACCGACGGCCTGGACTCCGGGGGCTTCCTGGAGCACCTCAAGCTGCCGCACTACGTGACGTTCCGGTCCATGGTGGACCGCAAGATCGCCCGGCGGAAGGCGCGGAAGACCACCGAGCCGCGCGTGCCGGAGCCGTTCGGAGAGGAGTGCCGTTGACCACGGCGGTTCGAGATCTGTTGGCCGATGCCGAGGACCGCACCGGAATCCTCGACGAGGGCGCGAAGCGGGAGATCCGCCGCGCCGCGCTGGTCGCCGTGTGCGTGCCGGGCTACCAGGTGCCCTTCGGTTCCCGCGAGATGCCGGTGGCCCGCGGCTGGGGCTCCGGCGGGCTGCAGGTGACGCTGGGCGTCATCGGTGCCGACGACGTTGTGAAGGTCATCGACCAGGGCGACGACGGCGGCGTCAACGCCGTCAACCTGCGCCGGATGATCGCCGACACCACCGGCTGCGACGCCAGCACCGACACCCGCCGGGCGACGGTCATCCAGACCCGGCACCGGATTCCCGAGGAGAAGCTGAGCAGGCAGCACATCCTCGTCTACCAGGTGCCGGTGCCCGAGCCGCTGCGCGGCGTGCAGAAGTCGGTCGTCGAATGCGCCCGGATGCACGCCGAGAACGACTACTCGGCGATGTGGGTCAGCCTGTACGAGGACATGGTCCGCAACGGGGTGATCACCAAGTCGACCGGCTACCCGGTGCTGGTGGACGGCCGCTACGTGCTGGCGACCAGCCCGGTGCCGCGCTGGGACGTGCCGAAGCTGCACCAGTGCGAGCACCTGAACCTCTACGGCGCGGGCCGCGAGAAGCGGATCTACGCGATCCCGCCGCACACCGACGTGCTGCCGCTGACCTTCGACGACATCCCGTTCGAGGTGGAGCAGGTGCCGGGCGCGCGCTGCAAGTACTGCGGCTCGCGGACCAGCTTCCTGGTCGAGGGCGGTGGCGGCGAGTACGTGTGCAGCGACTCCGACTGGTGTTCGCGGGTCGCCGCCGGTGACGCCGACGTGGCAGGCCACCTGCTGCCGGTGGCCGTGCTGCCGGTGGTCGATCGCCGTCCGGTCGAGGTCGTCGAGGCGCCGCGACCGGTGGACGGTCCGGAGTGGGCGCTGCGGGTCGATGGCATCGGCAAGGTTTACGGCTCGGGTGGCGCGGCTGCCGTCGCGGGAACCGGGCCCGAGCACGGCACCGCGATCAGCCCCGAAACCGGTGCGGTGGTCGCGGCCTGGGACATCTCCTTCGACGTGGCGCCCGGTGAGGCGCTCGGGATCATCGGCGAGTCGGGTTCGGGCAAGTCGACCGCGCTGCGCTGCGTGATCGGCGACGAACCCGCCACCGGTGGAAGCGTCTACCTCTCGGGTGTCGACGGTGGTGGCACCGACCTGCTGCGGATGGATTCGGCGCGGCGTCGGCGGCTTCGGGTGGACACCATGGCGGTCGTGTACCAGGACCCGGCCGCTGGCCTGGACCTGCGGGTAACCGCCGGTGGCAACGTGGCGGAACGGCTGACCGCCGCCGGATGGCGCGGCTACCAGGCGATCCGCAAGCGCGCGGCGGAACTGCTCGACCGCGTCGAGGTCCCGCTGTCCAGAATGGACGATCCGGTGAGCACCTTCTCCGGGGGGATGCGGCAGCGCGTGCAGATCGCCAAGGCGCTGGCCACCGAACCGCCGGTGCTGCTGCTCGACGAACCCACCACCGGACTCGACGCCTCGGTCGCGGCGGGGGTGCTCGACCTGCTGCGCGGGCTGCTCAACGAACGGGACATCGCGGCCGTGGTGGTCAGCCACGACTTCGCGGTGATCGAGGCGTTGACCGACCGCAGCCTGGTCATGCAGCTCGGCAGGGTCGTCGAGCGCGGCCTCACCGACCAGCTCTTCGCCGACCCGCACCACCCCTACACCCAGCGGCTCGTGGCCGCCGCCCGAAGGTGAGACCAGCAGTGTCCACAGTGGAGGAAAGGCCTGTGTTGACGGTTCGCGGGCTGCGCAAGACGTTCACCCTGCACACCATCGACGGCCGGACGGTGGTCTCGCTGCGCGGCGTCGACCTCGACGTTTCCGCAGGCGAGCACGTCGCGATCGCCGGGCCGAGCGGCGCTGGCAAGTCGAGCTTGCTGCGCTGCACGCAGCGCAGCTACCTGCCGGATGCGGGCACGGTCGTGCTGCACACCGATGACGGGCCGGTCGACCTGGCCGCGCTACCGGACCGGGCGCTCGCCCGGCTGCGGGGGCGCCAGCTGGGCTACGTCGCCCAGTTCCTCGCCGCACCGCCACGCACCGGACCGCTGGAGGTCGTCGCGGCGGCGGCCCGGCGACGCGGGTTGGATCGGGCCGAGGCCCGCGACGCGGCGGCCGAGTCGCTGCGGCGGCTGGCGCTGGACGAGGCGCTGTGGGACGTCGACTGCGGCGTGCTCTCCGGTGGGGAGCGGCAGCGCGTCAACCTGGCCGCCGGGACCGTGCGCCCGCCGCGGTTGCTGCTGCTCGACGAGCCGGTTTCGGCGCTGGATCCGGAGAACCGGGAACGCGCCCTGGAGCTGATCGCGTCGTTGACCGGCCGAGGTGTCGCGGTGCTGGCGGTGTTCCACGACCTCGACGCGATCCGGCGGCTGGCGACCCGGGTGGTCGAGATGGCCGACGGTCAGATCGTCCGCTCCGGGACGGCGGAGGAGGTGCTTGCGGCATGAGTAGCCCGGTATCAACGGCAGTCCTCTTCAACCGCGCCTCAGGGGACCGTGACGCTAGCCAGCCACAAGAAACCACGCAACGGGAGATCGGGCTGGAAGCAACCACCACTGTGAATCGCGGAGAGGCGGAACAGTATGAGTAGCCCTGTATCAACGGCAGTCCTCTTCAACCGCGCCTCAGGGGACCGTGACGCTAGCCAGCCACAAGAAACCACGCAACGGGACATTCGGCTGGAAGCAACCACCACTGTGAATCGCGGAGAGGCGGAACTGGAGGCGGACCAGTGAGCAGCGCAGTTGAGATCGAGAGTTGGCCGCTGGCGGCGACACCCCAGGACTACGTGCTGGGGCACGTGCGGGCCGTGCTGCCGGACCGGGTCACCGACGACAGCCGGATCGTGGTGCGCGCCGGGCGAATCGAGGCGGTCGAGGACCACCCGGCGGGATCGTCGTGCGACCTCGACGGCGGTGGATTGCTGTGCATCCCCGGTCTGATCGACGTGCACAGCGACGCCCTGGAACGGGAGCGGGCGCCGCGACCGTCGGCGGTGCTGCCGTGGGACTTCGCGCTGCTGTCCCTGGAAGGCAAGCTCACCGCGGCCGCCGTCACGACGGTGTTCCACGGCGCGGCGTTCCAGCACAAGACCTCGCGCGGCACCCAGCGCACCGTGGGCAGCGCGATGGAGCTGTGCGAAACCGTGCGCGCCAGGGGAACCGGGCCGGTGGATCACCGGATGCTGTACCGGCTGGACGTGCGCTCCGACGAAGGCGCCGTGGCCCTGCACTCGGAACTGACCACTGTGGACGACGGTGTACTGGTCTCGCACGAGGACCACACGCCCGGAATCGGCCAGTACGCCGACCGGCGGCAGATGGAGCGGTACCTCGTCGGTGCGGACGGCATGACGCCCGAGGAAGCCGAGCTGCACGTCACCGGCATGATCGCGGAGCGCGGCGCGCTGCTCGACGTGCGGGAGGCCAACCTGGCGTGGCTGGGCGACCTCGCGCGCTCCGGCCGGATCCGGCTGCTCGGCCACGACCCGGAATCGGTGGAGGAGATCGCCGCGCTGTGCACCAGGGGCGGTGCGGTCGCGGAGTTCCCGACGACGATGGCAGCGGCGCTGGCGGCCCGCGAGCACGGACTGCCGGTGGTCGCGGGCGCCCCGAACGTCCTACGTGGACGGTCGCACTCCGGCAACGTGTCGGCTCGGGAGCTCGCCTCGCGTGGCCTGGTCACCGCGTTGGCCTCGGATTACCTGCCGTCCGGACTGCTGGCCGCGGTGTTCGGGCTGGTCGCCGAGATCGGTTTGCCCGCCGCGATCGGGCTGGTGACATCCGGCCCGGCCGTGGTCGCCGGAATCGCCGATCGGGGTCGGCTGGAACCAGGGCTGCGTGCGGATCTCGCCCTGGTGGCGCCGGGTCAGCGGTGGCCGTCGGTGCGGGCCGTGTTGTCGGGAGGTGCGGCATGATCGGCTGGCCGGTGCCGGACCCGCAGATCCCCACCGCCGCGCACGCGGTGCTGGCCCAGACCGCCAAGGCGGCGTCGACGGCCTTCCGCGATGCCCGGGCCCGCTACGACCGCAGGCAGCTCGCCGAGACCTCCTCGATGGGCGCGGACGGGACCGCGTCGATGCGGCTGGACCTGCTGGTCGAGGCGGGCATCGCTGAGGTCGCCGAGGCGCACCGGATCAACCTGCTCAGCGAGGAGGTCGGGTTCGTCGACAACGGTTCGGCGGTGACGCTGGTGGTCGATCCGGTCGACGGCACGGCGAACGCGGCCGCCGGGGTTCCGCTGTCGGCGTTCGCCGGGGCGATCGTGCTGGACGGGGAACCGGTGGAGGCGCTGACCTGCTGGCTGGACACCGGTCGGTGCTGGCACGCGGTCGCCGGTCAGGCGTCGGAATTCCGCACCAGCGGTCGACGGTCGCTGGACGGCGCGGCGGTCAGCCTGCTGCGGCCCCACGAGCGCAACGCGGAGGCGTGGTGGCGGGTCGCGAAGCGGGCCGAGCGGGTGCGGATCCTGTCCACGAGCTGCCTGGAGGCGATGTTGGTGGCGGAGGGTTCGACGGACGCCTTCGCCGACGCCGGTTCCGACACCCACCGGATCGTGGACCTCATCGCGGCGATGGTGGTGCTGCCCGCAGCGGGCGGCGCGGTCCTCGACGTGCACGGCAGGCCCCTGGACGTCGACCCGGACCTGCACCGCCGCTGGTCGGGAGTCGTCGCCGCAACCCCAGAACTCGCCGAAGAACTAGCCACCACAATCCACGGCTGACAGAACCCCACAGTCAACCGCAATCCCCGAAACCCCATCCCCACAGCCGAAAGCGCCACCATCGGCGCAGTCGCGCCCCGACACACCACACCATCACCCCGCACCTTCGGACGGCCCTGATCGGGTGAGGAGTGAAGGGCACCTTTGACCGGCATAGTCGGTCGAAGGTGCCCTTCACTCGGGGAGGGGCGCTTCTCGGGTTAGTGGCGGAGGCGGTTGATCATGTTGTCGTCTGGGTTGAAGTCTGGGGATTTGACCCAGTTCAGGAAGGTTTGTTCGCGTTCGACGATCTTGTTGGCGGCAGTTGGGATTTCGGGGGCGATTTCGTGGGGGACTAGCAGTACGCCGTGTTTGTCGGCGTGCAGTAGATCGCCGGGGGAGACCTGGAGGCCGCCGACGGTGACCGGGATGCCGACCTCCTCGGTGCGGACGTAGGCGTGCGAAACGCCGACGGCGCTGGCGAAGAACCGGAAGCCGATCGCGTGCGCCTCGTCGAGGTCGCGGACGCAGCCGTTGGTCACCACGCCCTCGCAGCCCAGCGCGTCGAAGGTGGTGGCCATGACCTCACCCCAGAACGCGCCGTGCGCCGGTGGATCGTCGAGGTCCTGGAGCACCACCACGCGCGGACCCGGCACCTCGCGCACGTGGTTCCACATGAGATCCGGGCCGTGGCCCTGCTCGGTGCCGCGGGCGCGGATCGTGCCGGTGGCCGCGTAGCCGACCATCACCGGCAGATCCGGGAAGATGCAGCGGATTTCGTGGCTGGCGTAGCCGGTGTCGCGGGGGCGGATGTCGAAGGTTTCGATCGCGTTGGCCACGGTCGGGGTGTCGTAGCGCCGCAGCGCTTCGAGCACGGTCGGCTCCAGTACCTCCACAGTGGACTCCTCACTAATCTGAGAATGTCTCTGGACTCGTTTTGCTTTGCGGTGCGGGTAGCGGAACCTCAGACGCCGTCTCGACTCCGGGATCCCCGACATCATGTATGCCGATACACCACGTCGTGGCTGTCCTCGCAGAGAACGCCAGTGGGCAGAGTCTGAGAACCCGCGGCGGCGCCAGTGGCGAGGGCGGGCCAAGCGGCTGCGCCGCTTCAAAACCAAAGACAAGAACTGAGGGAAAGGCGAGGGGCACCCGTGACCGACTTACTTGGTCACGGGTGCCCCTCACCTCGGTGCAACTACGCGCCGCGGGCTGCGGCGGCTTCCAGCGCTCGGCGCACCAGGACCTTCGCCAGGTGCTTGCGGTAGTCGGCGCTGGCGCTGGACTGGTCCGGCGGCGAGGTGTCCTCGGCGGCCCGTTCGGCCGCTTCGGCAGCGCTCGCTCCGCCAGCCAGGGCCTCTTCCACACCGCGCGCCCGCATCGGCGTCGGGCCCATGTTCACCAGCGCGACGCGCTGACCGGCGACGGCCACCCCGACCATCGCCCAGTCGATGGCCCGCTTGGTGAACTTCTGGAAGTCCCAGCCCTGCGTCGGGTTCTTCGCCACCCGGATCTCGACCAGCAGCTCGTCCTCGCCGAGCGCGGTCTCGAAGAAGTCGGTGAAGAACTCGGTCACCGGGATCTCCCGCGACCCCGACGGACCCTGCGCGACCAGCACAGCGTCCAGCGCGAGCGCCACCGCGGGCAGGTCGGAGGCCGGGTCGCCGTGCACCAGCGAACCGCCGATGGTGCCGCGATGGCGCACCTGCGGGTCACCGATGGTGCCCGCCGCGTGCGCCAGCAGCGGCACTTCGCGGGCCAGCAGATCGGAGTGCTCCAGGTCGTGGTGCCTGGTCAGCGCCCCGATCCGGATCTCCGAGCCCGCCTCGCGGATGTAGGACAGGTCGTGCAACCCGCCGACGTCGATCAGCACCTCCGGCACCGCCAGCCGCAGCTTCATCAGCGGCAGCAGCGAGTGCCCACCGGCGAGCAGCTTCGCGTCGTCGCCGTGCTCGGCGAGCAGGCTCAGCGCCTCCTCGACGGAGTTCGCCTTCTTGTAGGTGAACGCGGCAGGGATCATTCCGCGGCCCCCGACTTCTCCTTGGCCGCGGTCAGCACGGCTTGGACGATGTTGTGGTAGCCGGTGCACCGGCAGAGGTTGCCCTCCAGCCCGGAACGCACGTCGGCTTCGGTCAGGTCCGGGTTCTCGGCCACCAGCGACACCGAGGCCATCACCATGCCCGGCGTGCAGAAGCCGCACTGCAACCCGTGCTTCTGCTGGAAGGCGCGCTGCATCGGGTGCAGGGTCTCGCCGTCGGCGAGCCCTTCGATGGTGGTGATCTCGTGACCGTCGGCCTGGGCGGCGAGCACGGTGCACGACTTCACCGATTCGCCGTCGAGCAGCACCGTGCACGCCCCGCACGAAGTGGTGTCGCAACCGACGTTGGTGCCGGTCAGGCCGCAGTTGTCACGCAGGTGGTGGACGAGCAGCGTGCGGTCCTCGACCTCGTGGCTGCGCTGCTCGCCGTTGACTTTGATCGAAACTTGCACGAAACGGACTCCTAAGTGCTTATCGGGCAAGCGCCGTCCTCGTCGCGAGGGCGGGTTCCACCTACCCGAACCAACTCCACGGGTTTTCTATGCCTGGCTGATCGCTTTCCACACCCGCTCGGGCGTGGTCGGCATGTCGATGTGCCGGACCCCGAGGTGGGCCACGGCATCCACCACTGCGTTCTGCACGGCCGGCGTGGCACCGATGGTGCCCGCCTCACCGATTCCCTTGACGCCCAACGGGTTGAGCGTGGTCGGGGTCTCCATCGTGAGCAACTCGAAGCTGGGCAGCTCGGCCGCCGTGATGAAGGCGTAGTCGGCCAGGTTGGCGTTCTGCGGGTTGCCGTCGGCGTCGTAGGAGACCTCTTCCATCAGCGCCTGGGCCGCGCCCTGTGCGATACCGCCGTGCCGCTGCCCTTCGGTGAGGATCGGGTTGATGATCACCCCGGCGTCGTCGACCGTCACGTGTCGAAGATAGTTCACCTTGCCGGTTTCGGTGTCCACCTCGACGACCGCGAGGTGCGAACCGAACGGGAAGGTGGGCCGGTCCTCGGTGAAGTGCACGTCGGCGGCCAGCCCGTCCTCGGCCCGCTGGGCGAGTTCGGCCCAGGACAACGTGACGCTCGGCGTGCCGCGCACCTGCCAGGTGCCCTCGGCCAGTTCGAGGTCGGCCTCGTCGATCTCGATCAGCTCGGCGGCCAGCTTGCGGCCCTTCTCCAGGACGTCCACCGCGGCCCGGTGCACCGCCGACCCGCCCAGTTGCAGCGAACGCGAGCCCATGGTGCCCACGCCGTTGGGGATCAGGTCGGTGTCGCCGTGCACGACCTCGATCTTGTCCAGGTCGATGCCGAGCTGGTCGGACACCAGCATCGCGTAGGAGGTCCAGTGGCCCTGCCCGTGCGGGGAACTGCCGGTGAGCACCAGGACGCTGCCGTCCGGGCGGATCTCGACGTGCCCGGTCTCGCCCTCGGTGTTGTTCGGCGCGGTGATCTCGACGTAGCTGGACAGCCCGATGCCGAGCTGCTGGGTGGCGCCTTCCTGGCGGCGCTTGGCCTGCTCCTCGCGCAGCGCCTGGTAGTCGGCGGCTTCCAGCACTGCGTCCAGGCCCTTGATGTACTCGCCGGTGTCGTAGGTCATGCCGCCCGGCGTCTTGTACGGGAACTGCTCGGGGCGCACCAGGTTGCGGCGCCGGACCTCGGCCGGGTCGACACCGATCTCGGCGGCGAACAGGTCCATCGCGCGTTCCACCGCGGCGGTCGCCTCCGGCCGCCCGGCGCCCCGGTAGGCACCGATCGGTGTGGTGTTGGTGAGCACGCTGCGGGCGATGGACTCCACCTTGGGGATGTCGTAGACACCGCTGACCATGAAGCGGGTGAACATCGGCAGGAACACGCCCATCCGCGGATAGGCGCCGACGTCCTGGGTGATCTCCAGCCGGTAGGCCAGCACGGTGCCGTCGCGGCGACCGCCGATGGTCACCACCTGCCGCTGCGCGCGGCCGTGGGTCATCGCGACCAGGTTCTCGCTGCGGCTTTCCACCCACTTGACCGGGCGACCGACCCGCTTGGCGAGGAAGGCCAGCAGCGCCGCCTCCTGTTCGACGCCGATCTTGGCGCCGAAGCCGCCGCCGACGTCCGGGGTGATCACCCGGACCTGCTCCTGCGGCAGCCCGAGGTTGTCCATCAGGGCGTCCCGGCAGCCCTGCGCGTTCTGGTTGGACAGCCACAGGGTGACCTTGTCGCCGCTCCAGGCGCAGGCGGCGGTGCGCACCTCCAGCGGGGCGACGGCGACGCGCTGGTTCTCGATCTGCCTGCTGACCACGACTTCGCAGTCCTCGAACAGCGAGTCGTCCAGCTGACCGGCGGTGCCGGTGATGTTCGTCCCGGCTTCCGGGAACAGCAGGACCTCGCCGCGGAGGGCTTCGTCGACGTCGATGACCGGATCAAGCGGGTCGTAGTCGATGGAGACGAGTTCCGCGGCGTCCTCGCCCTGGGCGCTGGTCTCGGTGACCACCGCGACGACCGGCTCGCCGACGTAGCGGACGGTGCCGTCGGCCAGGTGCGGGCGCTGCATCGCCGCCGGTGGGGGACCGCTCATGCCGTCGTTGGGCGGGAACGGCGGAAGGTCCACGTCCTGGGCGGTGAACACGCCGTGCACGCCGGGCAGGTCGCGGGCCTGCTCGACGTCGATCTCGGTGATCTTGGCGTGCGCCAGCGGACTGCGCACGTAGGTGACGTGCAGCGCCCCCTCCAACGCGGGATCGCGCAGATCGTCCACGTAGGTGCCGCCGACGGTTAGAAGGCGCGGGTCTTCGCGGCGTTCGACCCGGGTGCCGAGAATGCTCAATGCTGCCTCGCAGTCAACACGATCAGAATCGGGAACAGACCCGCGAGAGCACTCGGGCGGTCTCCCGCCCCACGCGTCTCGCGGGTCTTCACCTGGCTTTTCGCTCAGGCGTAGTTGTTCGAGCGGGTGGCCTCCTCTGCTTGCCCGGTCAGCTGGCGCACCGCGGTGGTGGCCGTCCCGCGCAGCAGGGCGGCATCGGAGGCCAGCGTCGTCATGCCGAAGCCCAGGTCCTGCCAGCGTTGCACGGTTTGAACGCCGTCACAATGGATGCCCGCGACGACTTCGTTCCGCTTGCAACTGTCCAAAATGGACCGAACGAGCTGTTCGTGCGCGGCCTCGCGGACCGCTAACGTCGGTGTCATCCCATGTCCGAGGGCCAGGTCGGCCGGTCCGATGTAGGCGGCGTCGATGCCCGGGGTGGACAAGATCTCGTCCACGTTCCGGACGCCGTCCGGGGTTTCGATCATCGCGGCGAGCACGGTGCGCCGGTTGCCGGATTCCGGGCTGTAGTCGTCGACGTCGAAGGCGGCCCGGATCGGTCCCCAGCTGCGGGTGCCCAGCGGCGGGTACTTCGCGGCCTCGACGGCCCGCCGGGCGTCCTCGGCGTTGTTGACCATCGGCACGATGATGCCCTGCGCGCCCGCGTCCAGCGCCTTCATGATGTGGTCCGGCTGGTTCCAGGGCACCCGCACGAAGGTCGGTGTCCCGGTGATCGCCAACGCCTGCAGCATGGGCACCATCTGGTCGTATCCGACGAGGCCGTGTTGGGTGTCCACGCACACCCAGTCGAACCCGCAGCGCCCCATCAGCTCGGCGGTGAACGGGCTCGGGATCGAGCACCAGCCGCCGACCGTCGGGCGGCCGGATTCCAAGGTTTCTCGCAGCGTTGCCATCATGCTCCTTCGAATCTACCGCCGACTGGTTGAATTGTTGACCACATTCAGCGGATCTTGCCGGGCGAGTGCGCGACGGATGTTCGTGGCGACCGCATCGCGCAACCGCGCCTGCGCCTCCTGCGTATCGCCGCCGATGTGCGGGGTCAAGAACACGTTGTCCAGCTGCCGCAGCGGGGAGTCCGCGGCCAGCGGCTCGACCTCGAACACGTCGAGCGCCGCGCCCCCGAGTCGACCGGAGCGCAGCGCCGCGATCAGCGCCGCCTCGTCGACGACCGGTCCCCGGCTGGTGTTGACCAGCAGCGCCCCCGGCTTGATCCGGTCGAATTCGGCGGTGCTCAGCAGTCCTCGGGTGGTCTCGTCCAGCGGTGTGTGCACGGTCACGGCGTCGGAGCGTTCCAGCAGTTCCCCGAGCGAGACCGCCGCCGCACCGGAAACGCCGCGAACGGCGATGTCGTGGAACAAGATCCGGCAGCCGAACGCCCGCAGCCGGGTGAGCACCGCGCTGCCGATGTGGCCCATGCCGACGATGCCGACGGTCAGCGAGCCCAGTTCCCGGCCGGTCCGCCGCGTCCAGCCGCCGGTGCGCATGTCGCGGTCGCCCGCCGCGGCGTGCCGCAGCAGGTTGAGCAGCCCGAGGATCGCCAGGTCCGCGACGGCTTCGCGGTTGTAGCTGGTCGCGTTGGCCACCGGGATGCCGCACGCCGCGGCGGCGTGGTGGTCGATCGCGTTGAAGCCCACCGCGGGCTGCTGGATCAACCGGCAGCGGTTCATCTTCTCCAGCACCGGACGGTCCAGCTTGTGCCGCTGCCGCGCATCGGCGATGACGATGTCGGCCTCGGCGACCGCGTCGGCGACCGCCTCCGCGGCCGGTGGATCGGGCACCAGCAGGACCGTCACGTCATCGGTTCCGGCCAGCTCGCGCACGTACTGCTCGGTGTACGGGCTGAGGCAGGCGATCGTGCTCACCGGCGACCTCCTCGGTTCTCAGGCGGGGTGCAATTCCCGACGGCCCTCGATCTTGTCCTCGTCCAGGTCCATGCCAAGGCCCGGTCGCGTCGGCGGGGTCACCACACCGCCGACCGGATGCACCGGGTGTGCCAGGAAGAACTGGTGCAGCGCGTTCCACTTGACCAGGTACTCCAACATCGGCGTCAACGACACCGGCAGCGCGAAGCTCAGGTTCGCGTTCGCCGGAACCGAATGACCGTGCGGGATGAGCTTGACGTCGTAGGTGCTGGCCAGTGCCGCGATCTTGAGCAGCTCGGAGATCCCGCCCGCCCAGTAGGTGTCCGGCTGGGTGAGGTGCAGCGCGCGGGACCGCATCAGCTGGTGCTGGCCCCAGCGGGTGTACTCGTGCTCGCCTCCGGTGATCATGATGCGGTTGTCGACCTGCGCGGTGATCTGCGCGTAGGAGTCGATCCGGTCCGGCTGGACGGGTTCTTCGATCCAGTGCGGGGCGTAGTCGACCAGCCGCTGGGCCATCCGCAGCGTGTACGGCACGTCCCAGGACATCCAGGCGTCCACCATGATGTCCACGTCCGGACCGACGGTTTCGCGCAGCGTGCGGACGAGTTCCTCGTTCTCGGCCATGCCGCCGCGGCCATCGGCCGGGCCGTGGCGGGGGAACCACTTCATCGCGGTGTACCCCTCGCCGACCAGTTGCGCGGCGCGCTCGCGAACCCGGTCGGGATCCAGCGAATAGCCGAGAGCCGAGGCATATGCCGGGATTTCGTCACGGACCGGTCCGCCGAGCAGCACGTGCACCGGGACGCCGAAGTGCCGTCCCTTGAGGTCCCACAGCGCGCAGTCCAGGGCGCTGATCGCCATCATCTCCACGCCTTTGCGGCCGTGCACGCAGTACCGGTAGAGCTGGTCCCAGAGTCCTTCGGTGGCCAGCGGATCCTGGCCGATCAGCAGCGGCGCCATGCCGGTGCGGATGTGGTGCGCCTGTTCCCGGGTGATCGGTCCCGCGGTGCCGACGACTCCGCTGTCGGCCTCGATGTGCACGAAAACCGAGTCGACCCGGTAGGTGCCTTCGCCGCTGCGGGCCAGCGGCGGCAGGCCGCCGGTGCGGAACCGCGGATAGATGTCGACGGGGCGGATGAGCCGTTCTTCCCAGAATTCCTCGCGGTGCTCCAGGGTGCCGGTGTATTCGACGCAACGCACGGACGCGATCTTCATCGGCCGGTCCTCCCGGTACGGCGGTCGACGGATGGAAACCCGAGGCATTGCACGCCGGTGCCGCGCGCACTGCCGTGTCGAAGGTGATCGGCTGGGGATTTCGGCGTAGGTGGGCGGTGCGAAGACGCTGGCGACTCTAAGACACATCTGATGTTTCATGCAATACACCCGCAGGTCATCTGGATGCGCATCGACGCCAACGGAGCAACAATCGGCCAGGGCAACGGATTTTGTCGCCATTCGCTTAGTGGCCGATCAACGATGACGGCTCGTAACATCCGATGTTCGCGTGCGGAAAGCGCGTTGGAGGCAGCTTCCGCACGCGCGACTACGCTGGGTCAACTGACTTGGAGGGGAGTGGGATGGGGCGCAGCAACGACGCGATCGAGAAGATCCGCCAACTCATCGCCAGCGGCGAGCTGCGCCCCGGCTCCCGCCTGCCGCGCGAACCCGACCTGGCCTCGCAGCTCGGCCTGTCCCGCAGCTCGATGCGCGAGGCGGTGACGGCTCTGGTGCACGCGCAGGTGCTGGACGTCCGGCGCGGCGACGGTACGTACGTCACGAGCCTGGAGCCGCACCGGCTGCTGGAAGGCATCGCGCACGCCGTCGAGCTGATGCAGGACGACACGCTGCCGGAGATCTTCGAGCTCCGTCGCCTGCTGGAGCCCCAGGCGACGGCACTGGCCGCGGAGCGGATCACCCCGGACCGGTTGGCGGAACTGCGCGAGCGCCTCGACGCGATGCGCCGGTCGGAGACGATCGAGGAACTCGTCGTGCACGACGCGGAATTCCACGCCTGCATCATGGCGGCCACCGGCAACCGCACCATGATGTCGGTGGTGGGCGGCTTGGCGGCGCGCGCGCTGCGCGCCCGGACCTGGAACGCGCTCAACATCGCCGATGCCCGAGGACGCATCATGAGCCAGCACGAGGCGATCTACCAGGCCCTGGAGGACGGCGACGCCGCTCTGGCGCTGTCCTGGGCCACCATCCACGTCACGGCCTCCGAAAAAGACCTCCTGCGCACCATCCCACCCACTCCCCGGGACGCGTGACGCGGCGCCACCCGGAACGGGTTCGAGGAGGAATTCGCCGCCGTGCCGGGTCGAACCGCCGGGCGTCACGGCACGGTCGCCGCGGCGGTTTCCGCCGCCATGTCGCTGGATAGTCCACAGTGGAGTGTTGGCTGACGCGGCTATCGACCCAGCGGGCCGGGTGTGGTGCCGAAAACGCCGCTGGAGGGCCAGAACGGCGGCGTGGCGGTGATCGGAGGAGCGCATTCGAGGTCGGGTGCGCTTCTCTTTGCCCCACTCGGGTGATGCTCAATTCTGACAACGGCCAATGGCACAGTTTATGGCGACATTGTTCAGCGCTTCGTGTTCCATGACCGACATGACCTCGCTCATGCAGCAGCTGCCGGACACCCGACCGGCCGGTGGGGCCGCCTTCGACCAAATCCTGATCGCCTCCGGAAGCGCGACGCTGCTCACCGCGCTCCTGCTCCTGCTCGGCCACGGCCACCGCACCGGCCGAACCACCGTGCTGGCCCGGCTCGCCGAACGCGCCGAACGCTCCTGGCTCCTGCGCGGCCTGCCCGGGTGGGCCGCGCTGCCGATGCGGCTCGCCTTCGGCTCCCTGGTGCTCGCGCTGCTCGGCATGTACTGGGACATCTCCCTGCACATCACGCACGGCCGCGACGAAGGTCCGCTGGCCAACATCGCGCACTTCCCGATCCTGTTCGGGCTCGTCGGCCTGTTCGCCGCGGGCGTGCTGGCGATGGTGCTGCCGGTTGGCGAGCGCCCCGGCGGTGCGGCGGTGCGGATCACCCGCGACTGGTACGCGCCGACGAGCGGAATCCTGTTGGCCGCCGCGGGTTGCTACGCGCTGCTGGGCTTCCCGCTCGACGAAATCTGGCACCGCATCTTCGGCCAGGACGTCACGCTGTGGGGGCCGACGCACCTGATGCTCATCGGTGGGGCCGGACTCTCGCTGGTGGCGCTGGCGCTGCTGGAACGGGAGGGGCGCTTCGTGCCCACCGGCCGAACCGAGACGATGCTGGCCTGCTACCTGCGGCGCGGCATGATCGCCGGTGGGCTGCTCGTCGGACTGTCGGTCTTCCAGGCCGAGTACGACTTCGGCGTCCCGCAGTTCCGGCTGGTGCACCAGCCGCTGCTGATCGCCGTCGCCGCCGGATGCGCGCTGGTGGTGGCGCGGCTGTGGGTCGGGCGCGGGGGCGCGCTGTTCGCGGTCGGCTGCTACGTGCTGCTGCGCGGTGGGGTGGCGGTCGCCGTCGGCCCGGTGATCGGGCAGTTGTGGGCCGCCATCCCGCTCTTCGTCGTCGAGGCGCTGTGCGTGGAGATCGCGGCGGTCGCCCTGCTGCGCCGTCCGCTGGCGCTCGGCGCGGTCTCCGGCCTGCTCATCGGCACGATCGGGTTCGCAAGCGAGTACCTGTGGACCCGGTTGGCCTTCGCGCTGCCGTGGGCGCCGGACATGGTGGTGGAGGGGGCGGCCATGTCGATCGTCGGCGGGGTCGGCGGGGGCTTGCTCGGGGCGCTGCTGGTCGGCGCACTGCGCGGCGAGCTGCCCCGGCGCGTTTTGCGGCGAGCGACCTTCGGCGGTGCCCTGGTCGCGATCGCACTGGGCATCACCAACGGGCTGATCGGCACGGCCCCGACCGGGGTGACGGCGACCGTGGCGCTGGATCCGCAGACCCGCCAGGCGCAGGTGCGGTTGGCGCCGCCGACCATCGGCGCGGACCCGGCATGGCTGACGGTGACCGGCTGGCAGGGCGGTGGCCTGCACGTCGACCACCTGCGGCCGCTCGGCGACGGCCGCTACGCCACCACCCGGCCGATGCCGGTGGACGGCACCTGGAAGACGCTGCTGCGGTGGCACGACGGCCGCGCGATGCTGGCGATCCCGGTGTTCCTGCCCGCCGACGCGGCGCTGCGCCTGCCGGAGCTCCCCGCGGCCCCGCAGTTCACCCGCGAAGGCCAACCGGAGTGGCAGGTGTTGCGGCGGGAGACCAGGCGGAACGTCCCGCGGTGGCTGTGGATCAGCGCCTCGCTGGTGGTCCTGGCCTGTTCGGTGGCACTGGTGCTCGCGCTGGGCCGGGGCGCGCAGCGCGTCTCGCGGGCGATCACGGGCCGACTCCCGGCGGATCGGTCCCGGTACCGAACTGCGCAGGTCAGCGGGCTCGCCGACGGCACGACGAGCGCATGACCCGCGCGGCGGCGGAGCTGGTGCGGGCCAGCCACCCGATCATCGCCGCGGTGCCGTGCTTCGTCCCGACGCTCGCCGTCGTCTACCGGGACCGCCGCCGCAACCCGCCCGATGGCGACCGGAACCCGACGGCGATCAAACCCGGGAGCCGATCAAACCCGAGAGCCGATCAAACGGAGTGAGCGGCGGGAGAGCCGTTAGGAGTCCTTCGCCGAGCAGCAGGAGTAGCAAGTGACCACCGGTGGGCGAATCAGGCCAAGATCTGCTGTGTGGCACTTGTCACATTCCACCATTCGAGGCAGAGTCGTGGCGGTAGCGCGACGACTAGGTGGAAGAAGGTGTTCGCCAATGGCCCGGACTACTGAACTGGCCGAATTCCGGCGAGTCCTGGCGCAGCTGCGCAGCGGTGTCAGCGCGCTGCGGGCCCGGTATGGCGACACCCCGGCCGTGCGTCGAATCCACAACGACGTGGAGCGGCTCGACATCGACATCGCCGAACTCTCCGACGTTCTGCCTGCCCAGCGGCGCAGCACCGAGTCCCCCCAGGACGTCGTGATCGTGCCGGACACCCCCTACGACCCGTCGTTGTGGCGCGACGCCGACGACGAGGGGCTGGGTGGTCGGGCCCAGCAGTAGGCGGCACCGGCCGCCAGCGCGCCGTGTCGGACTAGTTGTGTCAAGAGGACCGGTTCGAATGTGGGATTTGCCACCTGGCATCATTGCTTGATGCGGGGAATGGCGGAACTGGTTGGGCCATTTGGTGGTCTACCTGCGCCGCGACCCGTTAATCCACAATGAGCGATCTCAGGTGAGCACCGCCGGACAACCCACGACAACGAGGTCCGCGAATGTCCGCACCCCCAACCGCCGCTGGCCGGGCACGGATCTCCGTGCGCACGCTGCGAACCGACCGGTGGTGGCTGCCGCCGCTGGTCACTTTCCTCGGCCTGCTGGCCTTCGTGATCTACGGCCTGATCCGCACGTTCATGAACCAGTGGTACTGGGTTCCCGAGTACCACTACCTGGCGCCGTTCTACTCGCCGTGCCTGAGCACGGCGTGCGTGCCGGGCTCCAGCCACTGGGGGCAACCGGCCCCGGACCTGGGCCCGTTCGTGCCGCCGCCGATCTTCGTGCTGCCGTTCGTCCTCGGTTTCCGGCTGACCTGCTACTACTACCGGAAGGCCTACTACCGGTCGTTCTGGGCGTCGCCACCGGCCTGCGCGGTGGCCGAACCGCACCGCCGCTACAGCGGTGAGACCCGGTTCCCGCTGATCATGCAGAACGTGCACCGCTACTTCTTCTACGCGGCGCTGGTCGTGGCGGCGGTGCTCACCTACGACACGGTGATCGCCTTCCGGGGCGCCGACGGTGGCTTCGGCATCGGGCTCGGCACGCTGCTGATGGTGGTCAACGTCGTGCTGCTGTGGTCGTACACGCTGTCCTGCCACTCCTGCCGACACCTGGTGGGCGGCCGGATCACCCACTTCTCCAAGCACCCGGTGCGGTACTGGTTCTGGAACAAGGTGACCTGGCTGAACGGCAAGCACATGCTGCTGGCGTGGTCGTCACTGGTGTCGGTGGCGTTGGTGGACCTCTACGTGATGTTGGTGGCCAGCGGCGCGTTCCCGGATCCGAGACTGTTCAACTAGAAGGACTTCGATGGTGGAGATCGAGCGGCATGAGTACGACGTAGTCGTGATCGGCGCTGGTGGCGCTGGCCTGCGCGCGGCGATCGAGACGCGTTCGCAGGGCCTGCGCACCGCGGTGGTGTGCAAGTCGTTGTTCGGCAAGGCGCACACGGTGATGGCCGAGGGCGGCATCGCCGCCGCGATGGGCAACGTCAACTCCCGCGATGACTGGCAGGTGCACTTCCGCGACACGATGCGCGGCGGGAAGTTCCTGAACAACTGGCGGATGGCGGAGCTGCACGCGAAGGAAGCGCCGCAGCGGGTTTGGGAGTTGGAGACCTACGGCGCGCTGTTCGACCGCACCCCGGACGGGCGGATCAGCCAGCGCAACTTCGGTGGCCACGAATACCCGCGGCTGGCGCACGTCGGCGACCGCACCGGGCTGGAACTGATCCGCACGCTGCAGCAGAAGATCGTGTCGCTGCAACAGGAAGACCACGCCGAGCACGGTGACTACGAGGCCCGGATCAAGGTCTACCAGGAGTGCACGGTCACTGAACTGCTCAAGGATTACTCGGGTGCGGGTGGCCCGCAGGGCTCGGGTGCGGGTGGCCCGCAGGAAGCTGGTGCGGGTGGCCCGCGGGAAGCTGGCCGGGTTTCGGGCGCGTTCGGGTACTGGCGGGAGTCGGGGCGGTTCGTGCTGTTCCAGGCCCCGGTGGTCATCCTGGCCACCGGTGGGATCGGCAAGTCGTTCAAGGTGACCTCGAACTCCTGGGAGTACACCGGCGACGGGCACGCGCTGGCGCTGCGCGCCGGGGCGTCGCTGATCAACATGGAGTTCGTGCAGTTCCACCCGACCGGCATGGTGTGGCCGCCGAGCGTGAAGGGCATCCTGGTCACCGAATCGGTGCGCGGCGACGGCGGGGTATTGCGCAACTCCGAGGGCCACCGGTTCATGTTCAACTACATCCCCGAGGTCTTCAAGGACAACTACGCGGACAACGAGGCCGAGGCCGACCGCTGGTACGACGACCCGGACAACAACCGCCGCCCGCCGGAACTGCTGCCCCGCGACGAGGTGGCGCGCGCGATCAACAACGAGGTCAAGGAAGGGCGGGGTTCGGAGCACGGCGGGGTGTTCCTGGACGTCGCGACCCGGCTGCCCGCGGAGAAGATCACCCAGCGACTGCCGTCGATGTACCACCAGTTCAAGGAACTGGCCGATGTGGACATCACCGCGGAATCCATGGAGGTCGGGCCGACCTGCCACTACGTGATGGGCGGCGTGGAGGTGGATCCGGACACCGCGGCGTCGCGGGTGCCCGGCCTGTTCGCGGCCGGTGAGGTGGCCGGTGGGATGCACGGATCCAACCGGCTCGGCGGCAACTCGCTGTCCGACCTGCTGGTCTTCGGCCGCCGCGCGGGCACCGGCGCGGTCGAGTACCTGGCCGGACTCGCCGACCGCCCGAAGATCATCGAGTCCGATGTGGACGCTGCCGCGCATCGTGCGCAGGATCCCTTCGAGGCGGCGGTTTCCCCGGAAGCGGAGAACCCGTACACCTTGCACTCCGAGCTCCAGCAGGTGATGAACGACCTGGTCGGGATCATCCGCCGGGGCGAGGAGATGAAGCAGGCGCTGGACAGGCTGGCGGATCTGCGGGAGCGCGCCAAGCACCTGGTGGTGGAGGGCAACCGGCAGTTCAACCCGGGCTGGCACCTGGCGCTTGACCTGCGGAACATGCTGCTGGTCAGCGAATGCGTGGCGCGCGCGGCGTTGCAGCGCACCGAGAGCCGCGGCGGCCACACCCGCGACGACCACCCGACGATGGACTCGAAGTGGCGCCGCAAGCTGCTGGTGTGCGGCCTGGGAGCCGACCGGATCGACGTCACCGAGGAGTCGCAGCTGCCGATGCGCGACGACCTGCTGACCCTGTTCCGGTTGGAAGAGCTGGGCAAGTACTACACCGAGGAAGAGCTGGCAGACGTCCAGGTGAAGGGACTCTGATGGGATACCAGGCGCACTTCCGGGTGTGGCGCGGTTCCGCCGACGCCGGTGAGCTCCGCGACTACACCGTCGAGGTCAACGAGGGTGAGGTGGTGCTCGACATCATCCACCGGTTGCAGGCCACCCAGTGCCCGGACATGGCGGTGCGGTGGAACTGCAAGGCGGGCAAGTGCGGCTCGTGCTCGGCGGAGATCAACGGCCGACCCCGGCTGATGTGCATGACCCGGATGTCGGTCTTCGAGGAGGCCGAGACGATCACGGTCACCCCGATGCGGACGTTCCCGCTGATCAAGGACCTGGTCTGCGATGTGTCCTACAACTACGTCAAGGCCCGTGAGGTCCCGGCGTTCGCGCCGCCGAAGGAGCTGGAGCCGGGCGAGTACCGGATGCAGCAGGTGGACGTGCAGCGGTCGCAGGAATTCCGCAAGTGCATCGAGTGCTTCCTGTGCCAGAACACCTGCCACGTGATCCGGGACCACGACGACAACAAGGAGTCGTTCTCCGGCCCGCGTTTCCTGATGCGGGTGGCGGAGCTGGAGATGCACCCGCTGGACGCGGCGGACAACCGCCCGGAGGACGCCCGCGGCGATCACGGCCTCGGCCTGTGCAACATCACCAAGTGCTGCACGGACGTCTGCCCGGAGAACATCCAAATCACGGACAACGCCCTGATCCCGCTGAAGGAACGGGTGGCCGACCGCCGCTACGACCCGATCCTCCGCCTGTTCCGCCGCAACAAGGACTGAGCAGCGCTGCGTGGCCCGTTCGCCCGGCTGCACCGGGACGGACGGGCCACGCGCCGTTTTAAGGTGTCGTGGCGTGGTTTGACGGCATCGGCCCCAGCCGGTAGGTCGCGGCCACCTCGTACCCGGCCCGGATGGCCACTGGCCTCGATGGTGCGCAGGGCGTACGTCGGCTCCCGGAAAGCCCGCGCCTCGGGTGCTCTCGCGATCGCGGACCGTTGCGGTTTTTTCCCTGCCGCGTTCATCGCCGGTTACGCGGAATTCACAATGCTCGGCATGTGTGTGGCGTTGGGAATTGTGGGAATTATCGGCGGTTGTCTTCCGTAACGCCGACCCGCTCGGCATAAGCGCAGATCGCGGCATCTTTCCATTGTCTTAATTGTCCCCAGTGGACGTCTCGTTGCGGACTGGCGGGTTTTTGCCAGGGCGCTGGAGGCTTCTGGGGCGGCCGTTATGTTCGATCGCAACCGAGTCGATTTCGGATCTTCACGCCAGTAACGCGGGGGAGTGGTGGAGGCAGGGCATGCGGCAGGCGCGCGTCGGACCCCGACTACGACGTCGCCGCACCGGATGGCTTGTCGCATCACCACAACACCCCCAACCTGCCGCGACGCCGCGGCAGGGATCAATGGCGGCCGGGCGTCGCAGCACCCCGAGGCGATGCCCGGCCGCCACCAGCCCCTGATGTCCTTGCAGTTATCGGTCAACGCCGACCGCTGGAAATGAACATTCCCAACGGGTCCAGGTTACCGGACAATCCACAGTGGAGTGTGAATTCGCCGGTATCCGCGTTGTTCTGGCGCTGGCGGCCAGAGGAAGTGCGGCGGGCATGCAGCAGATTATCGTGGCTTTCGACGGATTCGTCCCGGCGGTGACGATCCTGTTGCCGATTGCCTTATTGGTGGCAGTCGGATCGGCGGTGCTGCGCAACTATTCCGCGCCGCGATTCGCGCCGCGCGAACCGCTGATCGACGCGGCCTTGGTGTATTCGACGCTGTGCGTCGGATATCTGGTCTTCACCCCGCAGCAACCATCGGCTGAGCGAATCCGGCCGGATCTCGGCAAGGACGTGTCGATCGCACTGGCCGCGCACCCCGGCGATTCGCAGCCCTGGGTCCAGTTGGCCGGGAACCTCGTCCTGCTGCTGCCGCTGGGCATGCTGATCCCGCAGCGGGTGCGGTGGTTCGACAGCATCGGCAAGATCGCGTTCGGCGGGCTGGTGGTGGCGGCCGCCATCGAGCTGATCCAGTTCCTGGCCATCACCGGCCGGGTCGCATCCACCGACGACGTCGTGTGCAACGCGATCGGCGCCACCGTCGGCGGGCTGGTGGTGCGCATGCCGCGCTGGATCGCCGCCGGGCATCCTGGGCGTCCGCAGCACAGCGCCACCGGTCACAACGACCAGACCGTGTGGCTGCTGATCGCCAAGATCGAGCGGGAGCGGCAGCGCTACCGCGGGACACCGATCCGGCGGCGGGTCCGTCCGGCGCGGCGGCCCGTGCTCACCGAGCAGCGCTTACGCTGAAACCCCGCCGCCAGCACAGGATTTCGCGGCGTGCGGTGGATCAGGACTGGATTTCCTGGTTGCGTTCGCTCATGCAGCGGCCGAGGTCGGCGACCTCCTGCTCCATCTTCGGGATGAGGCGGCGCAGCGTCGGCTGCATGAGCCACTCGACCAGCCGCGACGACGGCACATTGCGCAGCCAGTGCATCAGCATGATCGCGCGCGGCACGTAGATCCGGCGGGCGCGGCGCTGCACACCGTCGGCGAAGGCCCTTGCGCAGTCCTCGACGCTGGTGGTGGCGCGCATCGGCCACGGCAACCGCTTGCGCATCGCGTGGAAGCTGCGCAGATCGTGCGCGACGTCGCGCACCATGTCGGTGTCGATCCACGAAGGGTGCGCGCTGCCCACCGCCACGCCGAGGTGCGCGACTTCCGAACGCATCGCACTGGCAAGGGCATCCGCGCCCGCCTTGCTCGCGGTGTAGGCCGCCATCCCGCCGATCGGGGCGAACGCCGACAGCGATGAGACCACCAGCAGGTAGCCGCGCCGGTCGATCAGGTGCGGCAGCGCGGCGCGGGCGGTGTGGAAGACGCCGCCCAGGTTGACGTCGATGGTCTTCACGAACGCACCCGGATCGCTGCTGCGGATCGTGCCGATCGGCGCGATTCCCGCGTTGGCGATGACCGCGTCGATGCCGCCCAGCCGCTCGGCGGTGCGGGACACCGCGGCGCCGATGGAGTCGGCGTCGGTCACGTCGGCCTCGACCCAGAAGTGGCCGTCGCCCAGCTCCGCGGCCACCGCTTCGAGAGCGGCGGGCTCCAGGCCGACCAGTGCGAGCCGGGCCCCGCGCCGGGCCAGCTCCCGCGCGGTCTGCGCGCCGATCCCCCGCGCGGCACCGGTGATCAGGACGACTTTTCCGGACACGTTCGGCATGTGCACTCCCCAGGTACGTGGCGCCCGCGAGTTATCTACCGGACGGTAGCTTACTTGCGGTAGGTTCCGTGCTCCAAGGGCAAAGCGGGAAGACCCGGCCGGGACAGCGCGAAGGGCACCTCCCGCCAGATCCCTTGGCGGGACGTGCCCTTCGTCGACGAGCTACGAGTTCGGTCAGACGAGCGCGTTGAGCTTGTCCAACGTCGCCTGCTCCTCGGCGACGAACTCCTCGGCCAGGGTGCGCATCTCCTGCGCCGAGCCGTCCTGCTGCTCGGCGCGGGCCAGCTGCCCGGCGCTCTGCTGAAGCGACAGCATCGCCTGCTTCCACTGCTGGTCGAACTGCGCGCCGGAGAGCTGCTGCAACTGCTGCATCTGCTGCGGCGTCTGCAGGCCGCTGTCGTCGTCGCCCGCATCCTCCGGAGGTCCGGAAGACTGACCGGCCGCCGAGCCCAGGAACGTGCTGAGCTGGTCGACCCGCGGCTGCGTCGCCTGCTGGAGTTCGGTGGCCAGCGCCTTGACCTCCGCGCTGGCCGCGTTGCTCTCGGCCAATCCGGCCAGCTCCAGCACCTGCTGCCGGTTGGCGAGCAGCTCCTGGGCGAACTCGCGATCCGCCTCGGCGTGCTCACCGGTCGAACCGGTCGGGTGCTGCCCGGCGTGCTGCTGCGCGGTCGCGGGCGGCGGTGTGCCGGGGGCCGGGGGCTGGTCGCTGGGTTCCTCGTTCGGCGTGCAGCCCGCAAGCGCGAGACCGCCGACCAGCACGGCGCCGATGATCGTGCTCCTCCGCACGTGCTTCCCCTCCAGGGTTTGGTGGACGTCGTCCCAGGGCGGCCCCGTTGATCGGTAGCGGCTGATCGCGGGCGGGCTGCCGGACCTGTTGCCCCGTAGGCTATCCGGCGCCCCGCAGGCGGTTGCGGGCGACGTCGCCGCAGCCCACCGCGCTGCGCCGCCTGTCGGGTTGATCTCACTGCCAGTGACGGGCCCCGGCGCGATGAATAGGGTGGCTACGGCCCGGCCGAAGTCCAGCCGGGGGACCGGACTAGTATCCGCAGTCGGCAGGCATTGCGACCGGTCTGCAACGCAGGGCGCCGCATTGCTGCCAACCGGCCCGAACCGGGTCGGGGCGGACCCCAGCCGGGTCCGAAGAAGAGGTTTCAAAGGGATCAGTGCAGGAGGCACCGTGACGGCCGTCGCGCCACAGCCGATCGCCACGCGCCCATACCCGGTGCGCAAAACGGTCAAGGGGTCGTTCCTGGCGCGGATGTTCCGCACCACGGACCACAAGCAAATCGGCATCCTCTACCTGGTCACGTCGATGGCGTTCTTCCTGGTCGGCGGCCTGATGGCGATGCTGATCCGGGGTGAACTCGCCCAGCCGGGGCTGCAGTTCCTGTCGCAGGAGCAGTACAACCAGCTGTTCACCATGCACGGCACGATCATGCTGCTGCTGTACGCGACCCCGATCCTGTTCGGCTTCGCCAACTACATCCTGCCGCTGCAGATCGGCTCCCCGGACGTCGCGTTCCCGCGGCTGAACGCCCTCGGCTACTGGCTGTACCTCTTCGGTGGCCTGATGGTCGTCAGCGGCTTCCTGCTGCCGGGCGGCGCCGCCGACTTCGGCTGGTTCGCCTACACCCCGCTGTCCGACGCCCTGCACTCGCCGGGCCACGGCGCGGACATGTGGATCGCCGGTCTCGCGGTATCCGGTCTGGGCACCATCCTCGGCGCGGTCAACATGCTGACCACCGTGATCTGCCTGCGCGCGCCGGGCATGACGATGTTCCGGATGCCGATCTTCACCTGGAACATCATGGTCACCAGCCTGCTGATCCTGCTGGCGTTCCCGATCCTGACCGCCGCGCTGCTGGGCCTGATGGCCGACCGCCACCTCGGCGCGCACGTGTTCGACCCGGCCAACGGCGGCGTGATCCTCTGGCAGCACCTGTTCTGGTTCTTCGGCCACCCGGAGGTCTACATCGTGGCGCTGCCGTTCTTCGGCATCGTCTCGGAGATCTTCCCGGTGTTCAGCCGCAAGCCGCTGTTCGGCTACACCGGCCTCGTCTTGGCAACGCTCGGCATCGCGGCCCTGTCCGTGGTGGTGTGGGCGCACCACATGTACGCCACCGGCGCGGTGCTGCTGCCGTTCTTCGCGTTCACCACGTTCCTGATCGCGGTCCCGACCGGGGTGAAGTTCTTCAACTGGATCGGCACCATGTGGAAGGGGCAGCTGACCTTCGAATCGCCGATGCTCTTCAGCGTCGGCTTCCTGGTCACCTTCCTCTTCGGCGGTCTCACCGGTGTCCTGCTGGCCATGCCGCCGATCGACTTCCACGTCTCGGACACCTACTTCGTGGTGGCGCACTTCCACTACGTGCTCTACGGCACGATCGTGTTCGCCACCTTCGCGGGCATCTACTTCTGGTTCCCGAAGATCACCGGCCGGATGCTCGACGAGCGGCTCGGCAAGCTGCACTTCTGGCTGACCTTCATCGGCTTCCACACCACGTTCCTGGTGCAGCACTGGCTGGGCAACGAGGGCATGATGCGGCGCTACGCCGACTACCTGGCGTCCGACGGGTTCACCACGCTGAACACGATCTCCACGATCGGCGCGTTCCTGCTGGGCGCCTCGATGCTGCCGTTCCTCTACAACATCTTCAAGAGCTACCGGTACGGCGAGGTCGTCACGGTCGACGACCCGTGGGGCTACGGCAACTCCCTGGAGTGGGCCACCTCCTGCCCGCCGCCGCGGCACAACTTCACCGAGCTGCCCCGGATCCGTTCCGAGCGCCCGGCGTTCGAGCTGCACTACCCGCACATCGCGGAACGCATGCGGCTGGAGGGACACCTGAGCCTCACCGGCAAGACCCTCGCCCACAAGCACGAGAGCAAGCCAGTGGTCAGCGCGTCGGAGGACGCCGAGAAGTGACCTTAGTGCTAACCCCGCACAATCGAACTGTGCCAAGGTTGGGTTAGCTCGACGATGGGCCCCGGCGGGCTGAGCCTGCCGGGGCCCGACGTTTGTCGGCCGTGCCGCAGAGAGGAAGTACCGCCGTCGTGAACGCGACCACCGTGCTGATCACCGTGACCGGGAAGGACAAGCCGGGGGTCACCTCCGTGCTTTTCGCCGCACTGACCCGGCACGGCGTGGACATCGTCGACGTGGAGCAGGTGGTGATCCGCGGTCGGCTGGTGCTGGGGGTGCTGGTGGCCACCGAGCGCGACCCGGAGCAGCTCCAGGAGGCCGTCGAACAGGCGATGGCCACCGTCGGCATGACCGTCGAGGTGGCCATCGGTGCGGAGGACGGCCACGGCAACCCCTCGACGCACGTCGTGGTGGTGCTCGGGCAGCCGGTGACCGCCCGGAACTTCAGCGCGGTGGCCCGCGGCCTGGCCGAGATCAACGTCAACATCGACTCCATCCGGCGGGTCGCCGACTACCCGGTGACCGGGCTGGAACTGCAGGTCAGCGCGCCCGACACCGGTGAGGATTCGGACGACGCGCTGACCTCGGCGATGGCCGACATCGCCGCCCGCACCGGGGTTGACCTGGCCGTCGAGCGCACCGGGCTGTCCCGGCGGGCCAAGCGGCTGGTCGTCTTCGACGTGGACTCGACGCTGATCCAGGGCGAGGTCATCGAGATGCTCGCCGAGCACGCCGGTTGCGCGCCGCAGGTCCGCGAGATCACCGAAGCGGCGATGCGCGGCGAGCTGGACTTCGCCGAGTCGCTGCGGCAGCGGGTCGCGGTGCTGGCGGGCCTGCCCGCCACGGTGCTCGACGAGGTCGCCGCGGAGCTGGAACTCACGCCCGGCGCCCGCACCACCATCCGCACGCTGCGTCGGCTGGGCTTCCACACCGGCGTCGTCTCCGGCGGGTTCACCCAGATCATCGACCAGCTGGTCGATGAGCTCGGGTTGGACTTTAGCGCCGCGAACGAACTGGAGATCGTGGACGGCAAGCTGACCGGCCGGGTGATCGGGGAGATCGTGGACCGGCCGGGCAAGGCCAAGGCGCTGCGCCGGTTCGCCGAGTCGTTCGGTGTTCCGGCGGCCCAGTGCGTGGCGGTCGGCGACGGGGCCAACGACATCGACATGCTCTCGGCCGCCGGGCTCGGGGTGGCGTTCAACGCCAAACCGGCCCTGCGGGAGGTCGCCGACACCGCGTTGTCGTACCCGTTCCTGGACACCGTGCTGTTCGTGCTCGGTGTCACCCGCGCCGAGATCGAGGCCGCGGACGCCGAGGACGGCGTGCTGCGCCGAGTGCCGTTGGACGTGTGATGTCGGGCGCTGCGGCGCGAATTCGGTGGCCGCGGACCGGATAATCGACGTGTGTTCGGTGACGACGTTGCTGCTGCCCGGCCGTATGGCGTGCTGGATCCGCTGATCGCCCGGTACGCCTCGTGGCTGGCGCTGCCCGGGGCGGCCACCGCGGACACCTCGGACGAGGATCCGGAGAACGTGGTCCTGATGCCGATGGTGCTGCGGATCGAGCGCCGCGAACCGGCGGACCGCACGGCGCTGCTGGAGGCCGCCGCCGCCGCGGCGATCGAGGTGTGCCTCGACGAGCGCTGCAAGCCGGGTGGGGAGTGGCACGACGCGATGCGCACCTGGATCTGCGGGCGGATCCGCAAGGTGGCGCGGCGGGCGCGCGGTGCGCACTGGGAGGCCGTGCAGTCGCTGCCCGGCCGCACGGTTTCGGTGGGCAACGCCGAGGTGCGGGCGTTCCTGCCGATGCGGGTGGCGGACATGCCCAAGGAGCTCAGCCGGTTGCAGATCTCGGGCAGCGAGCTGGCCGCCGACGAGCCGGGGCCGCCCGCGCCGGATGTGCCGAGGTTGTGGCTGAACCCCGATGTGCCGATGAGCGCGGGCAAATCCGCGGCGCAGGCCGGGCACGCGACGATGTTCCTGGCGTCGCTGCTGCACGGCACGGGAATGGACGCCGAACTGGACCGCTGGGCGGACGACGGTTTCCGCTGCGCGGTGCGCCAAGCCGACGCCGACACCTGGGCACGCCTGCACCCGCGCGACGACGCGGAAACGGCCTGGCGCCAGCACCACGTCGCGGTCGTCCGCGACGCGGGCTTCACCGAAGTAACCCCAGGAACCGTCACAGTCCTAGCCGAGTGGCCCACGATCGGAGCGGCGATCAGAGCGGAGTGAAGGGCACCTTTGACCGGCATAGTTGGTAAAAGGTGCCCTTCACTCGTCACCTGATTGGGAATCGGAGCCGGATCTGGGGCCAGACATAGGCCAAGCCCGAGAATGTTTTGCAATCTTTCGATCGCTAGGTCTATTGGCGGCCTGATCGGTCGTCATGGCCACTGCATCCTCGGGCTGGTCGCCGGGTTTCCCCGGTAACGACGAGTATCAGCACGGTTCGGGCGGCGATGCCAGGGGCTAAAGTCCCGGCTCCGCGATGCGGCCCGGCTCCGCGATACGGCCTGGTGCCGCTGGGGGCGGGGTGGGTCGCAGGCGTCCGCTGAGGATGATCCAGCCCGCGGCCACCGCGATCGGGGTGGCGGCGAGTGCCGTGACGAGTGTTGCGCCGAGGCCCGCGCCCTCGGTCAGCACCGTGGTCGCCAGCAGCGAAATCACCGCGTTGTTGCCGCAGTGCCCCAGGCTGGCCACCCACACGCTGCCGCTGCGGATCCGCAGCCAGCTCAACACGATCTCCTGGCAGACGAACGACGCGGTCCACACCAGCAGGCCCAGCGCGACGTTGCCGAACTCGATGTAGCCAAGGAAGGCCAGCGGGTAGTGCCAGACCGCCCAGATCAGCCCCGTTGCGATCGTGGACCGCAGCGGCCGGTCGGGGAACAGGCGCAGCCGCAGGTAGCTGGTCCAACCGAACTCCTCGCCCCAGAAGAACGGGGTGAGCACCGGTACGAGCACCAGCAGCGACAACACCACCGGCCAACCGGGCAGCTGCGACCAGCTCGGCTGCCACACCCCGCTGGCCGCGGCCACCGCGAAGGTTCCCGCGGCCAGCACGAACGGCCCGAGCCAGGCCGCCAGGTAGTAGCGCCAGCTGGCTCGCAGCCGCAGCGCCAGCCCGGCGTCGCCGAAGCCCTCCCGCGTCACCCAGCGCCGCACGATGAACGCCGCGACGGCCGGTGCGAGCGCGAACGGCAGTTGCACCAGCGGATTGACCATGGAGAAGCCCAGCGACGCCGCGCCGAACATGCTCGCCCACGCGAGGCCGAAGGCGAGCAGGACGAACACCAGAACGCCGGTGAACGGGGCTTGTTTCTCGGCTTGTTTCTCGGGGGGCACGTCGAGGTGCGAGGTCGTCATGCCATCAGCAGATCAACGGACCGGTGGGCCGGTCACTACGCGCAGCCGCCCGAATCGGGGTATGGCTGGAGCTACCCGGAGGACTACGGCCAGCCCCGCTGATCCGGCCGCCGCCCTCTGGTTAGCTCTCTGTCCGTGTCTCCTGCAACCCCACTGGAATCGCTGCGGCAGCGCCGTTTTCTGCTCAGCACCTGGCCGTGGCGCTCGCTCGGCTACCTGCTCGGCACACCGCCGGTGGTGGCCGTCGCGGCCTTTCCGTGTCTACTGTGGACATCGGTGGTGCTGGCCGCGGCCGATCCGGGATCCGCGTCGCCCGCCAGGATGCTCGTCGCGGGCGCCGTCGGCTGCGGGCTGCTCGCGGCGGGCGCTCCGCTGCTGGCGATACCGTTGGCGAGGATCGAACGGTGGCGGCTGCGGCTCGTCGACACTCGACCGATCGGCTGCCCGGCGATCGGTTGCGACCACCGGCCTTCGGCGACCGCGAACCCGTGGCACCGGTTGCGCGCCAGATACCTGGCGGCGGGGACCTGGCGCGAGGTCGCCTACGCGACCTTGCTGCTCACCGCCGCTCCGGTGGCCTATGCGACGGTGTTCGGGATCGTGCTCGTGATCTTGATGTTCCTGCTCAGCCCGTTGCTGGTGCTCGGCGAAAACGGGCCGGTGGCAGTCGGTTTCGGCACCGTCGGCACCGTCGGCGAAGCGCTCTGGTACGCGTTGGCCGGTTTGGTCGTGCTCCCCGCCGTCCCGTACTTGCTGGCCTCGCTCGCCGGTGTGCACGCCGCGGTGGCACGGGTCCTGCTGCAGGACAGCGGCGAGCGGTTGCGCACCGAACTGGTCGAGGTGTCGCGATCCCGCGCCCGCCTGGTGGACGCCTTCGAGACCGAGCGGCGGCGGATCGAACGCGATCTGCACGACGGCGCACAACAGCGGTTGGTTGGCCTCACGCTGCAACTCGGCCTCGCCAGGCTCGACGTTCCGTCGACCTCCCCGGCGCACCAGAACGTGGCGGACGCGCACGAGCAGGCGAAGCAGCTGATGGCCGAGCTGCGCGAGCTGGTCCACGGCATCCACCCCAGGGTGCTCACCGACCGAGGCCTACCGGCGGCGCTGGGCGAACTCGCCGACCGCTGCCCGATCCCGGTGGCGGTCCGCGCCGAACTCGCGGGCCGGTTCTCCAGCCACGTCGAGGCAACGGCGTACTTCGTGGTAGCGGAGGCCCTGACCAACATCGCCAAGCACAGCACCGCCACCACCGCGTCGATCACCGCGCGGCACCTCGCCGGGGTGCTCGCAGTGGAGATCTCCGACGACGGACGTGGCGGCGCCGATCTGGCGGGCGGCACCGGGCTGACCGGCCTCGCCGATCGGGTCGCCGCGCTCGACGGCAAGATGTTCCTGTCCAGTCCGGTCGGCGGCCCGACCCTGTTGCGCGTGGAGTTGCCGTGCGAAGTCCGATCCGCGTAGTGCTGGCCGAGGACGGCGTGCTGCTGAGGGAAGGCGTCGCCGGATTGCTCGACAGGTTCGGCTTCCAGGTCGTCGCCGCCGTCGGCGACGCCGAGGCGCTGAGCACCGCGGTCGCCGAACACGCGCCCGATCTGGTGATCACCGACATCCGCATGCCGCCCGGGTTCACCGACGAGGGGCTGCGCGCCGCGGTGGAACTGCGCCGCGCGCATCCCGAACTCGCCGTGGTCGCGCTCAGCCAGTACGTGGAACGCAGCTACGCCGCCGAACTCCTCGACTCGGGCCGCGGCGAGCGGGTCGGCTACCTGCTCAAGGACCGGGTGGTCGACGTCGAGGACTTCGTCGGCGTGCTTCGGCAGGTGGTCGACGGCGGCACCGTGGTCGACCCGCAGGTGGTGCGCCAACTCCTGAACCGGCAGCGCGATCCGCTGGCCGCGCTGTCGGCGCGGGAACACGAGGTGCTCGCCCTCGTCGCGCAGGGGCACTCCAACTCCGAGATCGCCAGGCGGTTGGTCGTCAGCGAAGCCGCTGTCGGAAAGCACGTCGGCAACATCCTCGCGAAGCTCGACCTGCCCCCGGCCGAGGACACCAACCGCCGGGTCCTCGCGGTGCTGGCCTACCTGCGGTCCTGATGCCCGGAACTCCAGTCGTCGCCGACGCCTCGGGCGGCGAGGGCTTCGCCGAGGTCGTCGGCGTGGCGCAGGGTGCGGATCAGGAACGGCACGGCGAAGGCCGAGACGGAGCGCTCGGCGCCTCGGGCCCGCTGCGCGTCGCGCACCTGCGTCGCGATCGTCGACAGCGCCGCCACCGCCTGGATCGTCAACCCCACCAGCAGCCCGACCCGTTCGGGCCGGACGCCGAAGCGCCGGGTGGGCCGCAGACCGCGCTCCACGGCGCTGACCAGGTCATCCACCCTGGTGGTCAGGGTGAACAGGTTCGCCGCGCCGAGCGCCGCGAGCAGCCGCAGGCACACCACGGCCGCCCTGTCCAGCCCGAGCATCCACCACTGCAGCAGGAACACCAGCAGCAGCAACGGAATCAGCAGCCTGCTCGCCTGCCAGCAGCGGCGCGGCGGGATCCGGGCGAGCAGGTACGCGGCCGCGACGCCGAGCACGCATCCGGCCAGCGCCAGCGGCCAGGACAGCACGAAGGTCAGCACCGCGAAGACCAGCAGCCCCAGGAGCTTCCAACCCGCGCCGAGCCGGTGCAGCACGCTGGCGCCGGGTTGGTACAGACCGAGCGGCGTCACCCGACCAGCTCCCGGTAGAACGGGATCGCGGCAGCCGGTTCGTCGTCGGCGACCACCTGGCCCGCGTCCAGCACCACGACCCGGTCGAAGCCGCCCAGCAGGTCCAGGTCGTGGGTGACCAGCACCACCTGCTGCGCCAGCCCCTGCAGCACCTCGACGAAGTGCCGCTTGTTGCGCAGGTCCAGCAGCGTCGTCGGCTCGTCGCAGACCAGCACGTCCGGCTCCAGCACCAGCATCGAGCACAGCGCCAGCAACTGCTTCTCGCCGCCGGAGAGCTGGTGCGCGGGATGGTCGGCGTAGCCGTCCAGCCCGTGTTGGGCCAGCACCTGCGCCGCTCGACGCTGCCGCTCGGCCTTGGAAAGACCCTGCCCGCGCAGCGAGAACGCGACGTCCTCACCGGCCGTGGGCATCACGATCTGGCTGTCCGGGTGGGTGAAGATGAACCCGACCCGCCGCCGCACCGCTCGGCCGTCGCGCACCGGATCGACCCCGTCGACCAGCACCCGCCCGCTGCTGGGGTGCACCAACCCGTTGATCATCCGGGCCAGGGTGGACTTGCCCGATCCGTTCGCACCGACGAACGCGACGCGCTGTTCGGCGAGCCGCAGGTTCACCCCCGCCAGCACGGTGCGCTCGTCGTAGCGGTGCCCGACTTCCTCGAACTCGATCAATCCACTCGCTCCCACATCGTGGCCACCCCGAGCCCACCGCCGGAGGACAGCGCCGCCAGGCCGATGCCCGGCCCGTCCGCCCGCACCATCCGGCTGAACAGCCGCACCACCAGCACCGCGCCGGACGCGCCCCACGGGTGGCCGAGCGCGATCGCCCCGCCGTCCGGGCTGACCAACCGCTCGTCGATCCCCGCCGCGTCCAGGCAGGCCAACGCCTGCCCGGCGAAGGCCTCGTTGAACTCGACGACCGCCGGGCTGTACCGCTCGCGGAGTTCGCGCATCGCGGGCACCGCACCCAAGCCGAGCCGGTTCGGGTCGACACCCGAGGTGCGCCAGTCCAGCAGCCGCAGGCCCGGCACACCGAGGCGGCGGCGCTGCGCTTCGGTGGTGATCAGCACGGCGGCGGCCCCGTCGCTGATCCCGCACGAGTTCGCCGCGGTCGCGGTGCCGTCCGGGGTGAACGCGGGGCGGAAGCGGGCCAGCCGTTCGGCGGTGAAACCCCCGCGCGGCCGTTGGTCCGCGGTGGCGCCGCCGATCGGCACCAGTTCGGCGTCGAAGCGCCCGGCCTGCTGCGCGGCGACGGCGCGCGCGTGGCTGCGCGCGGCGAAAACGTCCTGGCGCTGCCGCGAAATCCCCGCCTCGGCCGCCACCAGGTCCGCCGCCGGTCCCATTTCCGGATCGCCGATCTCGGCCGGTGCGAAGGGCGCTCGATCGTAGAAGCGGGGCGGCTCGGCCGCCGAACGCGGTCGCCACGCCCGCCACGGTGCCGTCGACGGGCTCTCCGCGCCACCGGCGAGAAACCAGTCCCCAACCCCGCCGCGGATCATCGCGGCCGCGGTGGTGATCGCGCTGAGCCCGCTCGCGCACTGCCGGTCGATGGTCATGCCCGGCGTGGTCTCGCCCAACCCGGCGCGCAACGCCGCCACCCGGGCCGGATTTCCGCCCGGCCCCAGCACATTCCCGAGCAGCACGTCGTCCACCGTGTCCACTCCGGCGTCGTCTAGGACGGCGCGCAGCACCGGCGCGGCCAGCCGATCGACGGACAGGTGGCGCAGCACGCCGCCGTTCTCGCCGATCGGCGTGCGCCGCGCCGCGATCACCACCGGAGTCCGGTTCACAGCCGCTCCGCGGCGAAGGTCCCGGCGCGCAGCCGCTGTGCGACCAGCGCGCGGGCGGGTTTGCCGGATGCGGTTCGCGGCAGTTCCCGCACGGCCAGCCAGCGCCGGGGCCGCTTCGCCGGTTCCAGCGCTTCGCGGGCCCTGGCGCGCAGCGTGCGCAGCGTCGGCGGGGCGACCGGATCGATTTCGACGATCGCCGTGACGAGTTCCCCGAACCTGGCATGCGGGGTCGCCGAAACCAGCACGTCGAGCACGCCTGCTGCGCCGCGCAGCACCGATTCGACCTCTTCCGCGTCGACGAGCTGGGCACCGCTGTTGATCGTCGAGCTGGCGCGACCGAGGATCTCCAGCGAACCATCGGGATGCCGCACCGCGCGGTCGCCCACGGTCGACCAACCGTCCGGTGACCGCGGCGGCACGATCCGGCCGTTGGCCAGGTAGCCGTCGAAGGCCAGCGGGGAGCGGACCCACAACTCGCCGACGCCGTCGACCGGATCGCGCACCTCCACGTCGACGACCGGCCGCAGCGGGCCGCCCCGCCGAATCGCGATCAGCGAGTGCTCGGCGCAACCGTAGTACTCGACGAGCTCGCAGCCCGGCAGCACCTTGGCGAGTCGCTCCGCAAGCGCATCGTCGACCCGCGCCCCACCGCAAACCACCGTCCGCAAACCGCATTCGGCGCGCAGCACCGGATCGCGCTCCAGGACGGACAGCAGCGCGGCGAGCATCGCGGGCACCAGGTGGATCGCGGTGGCCTGCCGCGATGCCTCGGCGGCCTCGGCCGCCGACCACTTGTCCAGCAGGTGCACATCGACGCCCGCGTGCAGCGCGTGCAGCGCACCGAAGAGGAACAGCGACGAGCTCAGCGGTCCGGGGATGAGCACCCGATCCCGGAAATCCAGCCCGAGGTCCAACGCCGCGAAGCTGCGCAGCCAAGACCCCCGACTCCGAACCAACACCTTCGGCACCCCACCACTGCCCGAGGTGGTCGCCAGGTAGAACTGCGTCCGGTCGTCCCACTCCAGGCGTTCGCCCGGACAGACCGGGTTGGTGGGTCGTTCGAGGTGTCTCGGGGTGGTTACCAGGGTGGGGCGGGCGGCGCCCAGGACTTCGGCTCGCTCGTGCGGGGTCCAGGTCGGCTCGATCAGGAGGGTTGCGCAGTCCGCCAGGTCGGCGGCGAGGAAGTAGGTCAACCGGGTCAGCGCATTGCCGCCGTCCAGCGCGATTCGCGAGCCGGGCGGCATGAGCCGCGCGGCGCGGTGGACCTGCGCGAGCAGTTCCGGGGCGTCCAGCGTGGTTCCGGCGTGCACGACTCGCGAAGCGGGGGAGCGGCCGAGGATCGGTAGCACGCTCAGCCCTCGGCGGTGGCGCGGCGCGTCGAGCCGGTCAGGGCCGCCGGGACGGCCCGGTGCACCGCGACGGCGACGAGCGAGACGGCGACGAGCTTCAAGGCGTCGCCGGGCAGGAACACCAGGGACTGCACCACGGCGGCGCGCAGGTCGCCGATGACCAGGCCCCAGTACGGGATGCCGATCAGGTAGTCCACGGCGACACCGGCGATGTTGGCCGCCAGCAGCACGAACAGGCCCGGCTTCGGCAGACCGCGCTGCACGATCAGACCGACGACCACTGCCGACACCAGCCAACCCGCCACGAATCCGCCGCTGGGTCCGATGAACGGCGCGATACCGCCGCGGCCACCGGAGAGCAGCGGCAGTCCGATCGCGACCAGCGCCAGGAACAGCAGTGTCGCGGCACCGCCGCGCCGGGCGCCGAGGATGCTCCCGGCCAACAGCGGGCCCATGTTCTGCAGCACGATCGGCACGGCCGCGCCGCCTAGGTAGAAGCCCGGGAAGATGCCGAGGACGGCGATGAATGCGGCGAAGACCACAGTCCTGGCCAGGTTCGCGGCGGGCGCGGCTTGGCGTGGTGCGGACACGGCGTCTCCCTAGCGGTTGGTCGACAACATTTCTCGGTCGGCGACATTGCCGGACCGGGCCCCGAGCCGCGCCACCGCGAGACCGCGTCGAGCGCGGCAGGTACCGGCCCGACCAGCGGTTCACCTCGGATCGGGCGGGCCCGATCGGCGCAGCGACCACAACCTACCCGGCAACCCCGCCGGAACAGAAAGTCGAGCGCCGAATTGTCGATCACCAACAAAACCCGTTACTTCCGCAACGACCGGTTCGTCCCGGAATCCGACCGCACCTGGTGCCCACCGCGGATCAGCGCGAAGCATGCACCGCTGGTCGACGCGGCATGCATGAGTCGGGGATCCCGGAGACGAGAAGGCCGCTGAGGGCCTGTCTTCGAACTCGTTTTGCGTGGCGGTGCGGGTGGCAGACCTGGCGATTTCGCGCGCAATCGCCACCCGTCCCGCGTGGGAGACGGCGATTTCGCGCGAAATCGTCCACCTCACCCGAGGTGGACGGCCCGACACGACCACTTCAAAGACAGGCACTGAGGTTCCGCTACCCGCACCGCCACGCAAAACGAGTCCAAGGGCAGGCTCAGGCCGGGGTCGCGGCGGCCAACCGTTGCAGGGCGCCGCGCACGATCTCGGGATCGTGGGTGGTCCAGAACGGTGGCAGCGAGGCGCGCAGGAAGCTGCCGTAGCGGGCGGTGGACAGCCGCGGATCCAGCACCGCGATCACACCCCGATCCTTCGGCGAGCGCAGCAGCCGCCCCGCGCCCTGCGCCAGCAGCAGCGCCGCATGGGTGCCCGCCACCGTGATGAACCCGTTGCCGCCGCGCTCGGCGACCGCCTTCTGGCGGGCCGAGGCGAGCGGATCGTCCGGGCGCGGGAACGGGATCCGATCCATCACGACCAGTTGCAGCGAATCGCCCGGCACGTCCACGCCCTGCCACAGCGACAGGGTGCCGAACAGCGAAGTCGCCGGATCCTCGGCGAATTTGCGGACCAGCAGCGCGGTGGCGTCGTCGCCCTGGCACAGCACCGGCGTGCTGAGGCGACCGCGCAACTCCTCCGCGGCCTGCTTGGCGGCACGCATCGAGGAGAACAGGCCGAGCGTGCGTCCCCCGGCGGCCTGCACCAGTTCGGTCAGCTCGTCCAGGTACTGCGGCGGAAGCCCGTCGCGGCCCGGTGTCGGCAGGTGCCGCGCGATGTAGAGGATGCCGCTGCGCTGGTGGTCGAACGGCGAGCCCACGTCCAACCCGGTCCACTTCGGACCGCTGGTATCGGCGGGCGGTTCCTTCTCGGTGGCCATCCCGGCGACCGGCTGGACCTGTTGCTGCGGCGGCAGGCCCCACTGCCGGGCCAGCGTGTCGAACGATCCGCCCAGCGCCAGCGTCGCGGAGGTCAGAACCGTGGTGCGCTGCCCGAAGAGCCGCTCCCGCAGCAGCCCGCCCACCCCCAGCGGCGCGACCCGGACGGTCGGCGGTCGGTTCGGTTCCGCCGACACCCACACGACGTCGTAGCGCGCGTCGTCGTCGAAGGCTTCCAGCAGCCGGACCGCGGTGTCGTGCACTTCTTCGGTGAGCGCGTGCGCCAGCTTGCGGGCCGTGCTGCCCTCGGCGTCTTCCTTGCGTTCCGGGCCGAGCGCGGTGATGCAGGCCGCCGCCGCGTCGCGGGTGACGGTCAGCGCGCCGCCGAGGTCCTGGGGAAGCTCGTCCAACCGACCGGGATTCGCCGCCTGCAACACCAGGTCCAGTCCTTCGGCGGCCTCGTCGAGCCGGTCGGCGATCTCCTCGTCGATGGCCCGCCCGCAGCGCCGGGCCGCGAGCTTCACCGCGCCTGAGCTCAGCTCCCCGGTGGCCGCCGAGGTCACCCGATCCACCAGATCGTGCGCCTCGTCGACCAGCACGACGTCGTGTTCGGGCAGCACCGGCCGGTCGTCCAGCGCGTCGATGGCCAGCAGCGCGTGGTTGGTGACGACGATGTCGGCCCGCCCCGCCTCGGCCCTGGCCCGCTCAGCGAAGCAGTCGACGCCCACCGGGCAGCGGTGCACGCCGAGGCATTCCCTGGCGGTGACCGACAGCTGCCGCCAGGCCTGGTCGGTCACGCCGGGCACCAGTTCGTCGCGGTCACCGGTTTCGGTTTCGGTGGCCCATTCCTGGACCCGCCGCACCTGGCGTTCCAGGGCCGACGCGGCGAAGGCGTCGAACAGGGCGCCGTCGTCGGGTTCCTCGGGGGCGTTGCCGTGCACCCGGTTCAGGCACAGGTAGTTGCGGCGGCCCTTGAGGATCGCGAAGGTCGGGCGTCGGCCGAGCGCTTCGGCCAGCGCCTTGGACAGCCGGGGGAGGTCGCGGTCGACGAGTTGGCGTTGCAGCGCGATGGTCGCGGTGGAGACGACCACGGTGCTGCCTTCGGCGACGGCGTGCCGGATCGCTGGGACCAGGTAGGCCAGCGATTTTCCGGTGCCGGTGCCAGCCTGCACGGCGAGGTGCTCGCCGGAGCGGATGGAGTGCTCGACGGCCTCGGCCATCTGGGCCTGGCCTTCCCGGGGCACCCCGCCGACCGCCCCGATCGCGATCTCCAGCAGGTTCGGCAGGGCCGGGATGTCCTGCTTCGCCTTGGCGGCCAACGGAAGTTCCGGCGCGTCCCGCATGGGTTCGCCGCCGCGGGCGAGGTCGGCGGCGATCTCCGGTGGCAGCTCGTCGTGCTCGTCGGGCTCGAACGCAACCGGGTCGGACCATCGCGGAACAGAGGTGGGCACGTCACAAGACGCTACCGCGCACCCCTGTCCGCGAACGGCGAGCACCGATCTTCCGCGATGCGGAATCTGGGCCTCGGCGGTTCGGGGGCGTGCTAGCGGACGACGGGTTCGCCGATGAGGTTGACGCCCGCGTCGTCCAGCTCCGCCAGGGCCGCGTCGACCGTTTCGCGGGACACCCCCGCCGTGAGCTCCAGGAGCACCGTCGTGTCCAGGCCCGCGCGGACCGCGTCCAGCGCGGTGGCGCGCACGCAGTGGTCGGTGGCGATGCCGACGATGTCGACTCGACGAACGCCGTGCGCGGCTAGCCAGTCGCGCAGCGGCCGGTCCCGGGAGTCGATGCCCTCGAAGCCCGAGTAGCCGTCGCTGTACTGGCCCTTCGAGAACACCGCCTCGACTGGACCCACGTCCAGCTCCGGGTGGAACGCCGCCCCCGGCGTGCCCGCCACGCAGTGCCTCGGCCAGGAGCGCACGAAGTCCGGCTGATCGCTGAAGTGCGCGCCCGGATCGATGTGGTAGTCGCGGGTGGCCAACACGTGGTCGTGGTCGAACCCGGCGAGGTACCGGGAAATCTCCGCCGCCACGCCCGCGCCACCGGCCACCGCCAGCGACCCGCCTTCGCAGAAGTCGTTCTGCACGTCCACGATGATCAACGCCTTGGCCATCACGACTCCTCACCGTCGCATACCGCTCGTGACCGGCAATTCCGGCGACCACCGGAACACCCACCCACGAATTCTGAAGTGCTGTCTTTGTTCTTGTTTTGAAGCGGCGTGGCCGCTTAGCCCACTCTTGCAGCTTGCACCGCTGCGGGTTCTCAGGCTGTGCCCACTGGCGTTCTCCGGGAGGCCTGCCACGACGTGGTGTATTGGACATACATGAGTCGGGGATCCCGGAGCGAGATCGCCCGGGGTGCGGGGTGTCCCCGCACAGGCACTGCCCGAGGTTCCGCTACCTGCACCGCAACGCAGAATGCGCCTGGAAACAAGCTCTGAAGTGCCGTCACCCCTCGTGGAAGACCGTGGGGATGGCCGGTTCGCCGTGGGAGAGCTTGAGACCTTCCCACGGGAGGGTCACCAGCGCGTGCCGCAGCCGCTGCCGGTCGTCGGCCAGCGTCGGCAGGTCCGCCACCCGTTTTCCACCGCGCATCAACGGGATCTGCAAGAACCGATCGTGCGGTCCGAGCACCGGCTCGGCGGCGCCCGGCGCGATCCGGAAGACGACCTCCTCCACCGCCGTGCCGGTCTCCTTGTGCCGCCGCACCGCGGCTTTGCGCCCGCCGCGCGAGGTCTTGTGCGAGCTGCGCTTGGCCACCGGGCGGCCCTCGACCTCCACCAGCTTGTAGACCATTTCGGCGGTCGGCGCCCCGGAACCGGTGACCAATGCGGTACCCACCCCGTAGCCGTCGACCGGCTCCGCCCGCAGCGCGGCGATGGCGTACTCGTCGAGATCGCCCGAGACGACGATCCGGGTACCGGTCGCGCCCAGACCGTCCAACTGCTCGCGGGCCTGCCGCGCGAGCACCCCGACGTCACCGGAGTCGATCCGGATCGCGCCCAGCTCGGTCCCGGCGATCTCCACGGCCAGTTCGATGCCGCGGGTGATGTCGTAGGTGTCGACCAGCAGCGTGGTGCCGGTGCCCAGCGAGGTGATCTGGGATTCGAACGCGGAGCGCTCCGAGTCGTGCAGCAGCGTGAAGGCGTGCGCCGCGGTACCAGCGGTCGGGATGCCGTAGCGGCGGCCCGCCTCCAGGTTCGAGGTGGCGGTGAAACCGGCGAGGTAGGCGACCCGCGCCGCCGCCACGGCCGACTCCTCGTGGGTGCGCCGCGACCCCATCTCGATCATCCGGCGACCGTTGGCCGCCGACACCATCCGCGCCGCGGCCGCCGCGATCGCGCTGTCGTGGTTGAGGATCGACAGCGCCAACGTCTCCAGCACGACGGCTTCGGCGAACGTGCCGCGCACCGTCAGCAGCGGCGAGCCGGGGAAGAACAGCTCGCCTTCGGGGTAGCCGTCGACCTGGCCCTGGAACTGGTAGCCGCGCAGCCACTCCAGCGTCGCGTCGTCCACCACGTGGGCAGCCGCCAGCTGGTCGAGTTCGGATTCGCCGAACCGGAAGTTCTCGATCGCGTCCAACACCCGACCGGTACCGCCGGTGACCCCGTAGCGTCGACCGTCCGGCAGCCGCCGGGTGAACACCTCGAAGGTGCACTGGCGGTGCGCGGTGCCGTCCCGCAGCGCGCTGGCGAGCATGGTCAGCTCGTAGTGATCGGTCAGCAGCGCCGTGCTACCCGTCGAAGAGCTCATGCCGAGAGATTAGTGCCTGTCGTTGGACTCGTTCCGCATGGCGGTGCGGGTGGCGGGCCCCCTGCGGGGATTGCTGCCGCCGTCTCGACTCCGCCGATCCCCGACATCAGGTACCCCGCGATCCGCAGTGCGTGCGCCGGTCGGTGGTCCTGCGGTGTCGCGGTGTTCATCGCTGGTGCGGATGGTTGCGGAACCGGTGGGTGTCGGGTTTGGCTGTGCGGTCGACACGGCTGTGACGGTCGCGTGCGACGATGGGGGCATGACCTCGCCCGCTGAAATCGAGCGCGCGCAACTCGAACCGGACGCACTCGGTACCGAGGACAAGCCGTGGGTGACCGTGGTGTGGAACGACCCGGTCAACCTGATGTCCTACGTGACCTACGTGCTCCAGAAGATCTTCGGTTACACCCGGGATCACGCGACGAAGTTGATGCTGGACGTGCACCACAAGGGCCGTGCGGTGGTGTCCTCGGGTTCCAAGGAGAAGGTCGAGGGCGACGTGGCGAAGCTACACGCCGCGGGCCTGTGGGCGACGATGCAGAAGGACTCCTGAGTGGAAGGCTGGACCCGCAAGAACGGTCATGTGCTCGCCGACCTGTCGCAGCAGGAGGCCGCGGTTATCCGCGGGCTGGTGGGGCAGATCAAGGACATGCTCACCGCCCGTTCCGACGATGCGCCGAAGGACGAGCTGGCCGAGCTGACCGGAATCCGCACCGGGCCGACGACGCCGCCGGAGGACCGCGTGCTGGCGCGGCTGCTGCCGGACTTCTACCGGCGCGATCCGATCACCGGCGAGACCGACGAGGAGGAGTCCGACGCGGCCGGTGCGATGCGGTCGCTGCACGAGCCGGGTCTGCTGGAGGCCAAGACCGGGGTGGCCGCGCTGGTGCTGGAGACCTGCCCGCCGCAGGGCGGCCGGGTCCGGCTGACCGGTGAGCAGGCCGACGGGTGGTTGGCGGCGCTCAACGACGTCCGGTTGGCGCTGGGCACGGCGCTGGACGTCGAGGAGGACATGCCGGAAGACGTGCCCGACGACGAACTGCGCCGCGAACACCTGGGCGTGTACCAGTGGCTCACCTGGGTCCAGGACAGCCTGGTCGGCGCCCTGATGGCCTGACGCCGTCGACCTGTGACGAGGTGAGGGGCACCCGTGCCCCAGTTACTTGGTCACGGGTGCCCCTCACTCCGGGGCTCTGTACCGCTCGATCAAGTTGCCGAAGCGAACCTCGTACGACGTTGGCGACCGCCCGATGTTCGCCCCCGGAGCGGTCCGCCTCGTCGCGGCCGCGCTTCCGTTACGTCTGGCTAACGTGATGCCGATGTCGCCGAACTGAGGGGTGGGTGCGAATGGTGCGCCGGACGGGTGAGCTCGATGCGATCGTCGACGTCGATGACGTGCGGGTGGGTCACCACCAGCGGCTCGACGACCGCTGGGCGACCGGTACCACGGCCGTGCTGGTGCCTGGTGGTGCGACCGCGGCGGTAGATGTCCGCGGCGGCGGCCCCGGTACCCGCGAAACCGATGTGCTCGCCCCGAGCCACCTGGTGCAACAGGTGCAGGGCGTGATCCTCACCGGTGGCAGCGCCTACGGCCTGGCCGCCGCCGACGGCGCGATGCGCTGGCTGGGCGAGCGCGGGCACGGCGTTCGGGTCGGCGCCGATCCGTCGCACGTGGTGCCGGTGGTGCCCAGCGCGGTGATCTTCGACCTGCCGATGAACGACTGGGGCAACCGGCCGGACGCCGAGTTCGGCCATCTCGCCTGCCAGAACGCGGGCCGCACCGAGACCCGGCAGGGCAACGTCGGTGCGGGCACCGGGGCGGTGGTGGGCACCGTCAAGGGCGGCATCGGCACGGCCAGCGCGGTGCTGGACACCGGCACCACCGTCGGCGCCCTGGTGGCGGTCAACGCCGCCGGGTCGGCGATCGACCCGGACACCGGCCTGCCGTGGATCCCGACGCGCGGTCTGCGCCCGCCCGATCCAGCGGAGGTCGAGGCCGGTCGGCGGCTGTTCGGGGCGCGTCCGGGGCGGCGCGGGCCGGTGCAGCGCCCGCTGAACACCACGATCGGCGTGGTCGCCACCGACCTGCGGCTGTCCAAGGCCGAGTGCCAGCGGCTGGCCGTCGCCGCGCAGGACGGGTTGGCGAGGGCGATCCGCCCGGCGCACGCCCTGGTCGACGGGGACACCATGTTCGCGCTGGCCACCGGCACCGGCGCGGCCCTCCCGGCGCCGGGGGAGCAGGGCTGGTCCGAGCGGCTGGACGCGGTGTGCGCGGTGGTGGCCGATCTCGTCGCGCAGGCGATCGTGCGCGGTGTGCTGGCCGCCGAACCGGTCGACGAGGTGACTTCCTACACGCGCCTCTACCCATCGGCCCGGGAATGAATCATCGTGGTCCTACGTTTGGCCCGACGAAGCCGCGCCGGTGGGATCTTCCACATCATGGGAGGCCGGTGCGCCACGGATTAGGATGGTTGCTGTGCTGGTGATCCGACGCGACCTCGTTGATGCGATGGTCGCGCATGCCCGACGGGACCACCCGGATGAGGCGTGCGGTGTGATTTCCGGCCCAGAGGGGTCGGACCGCCCGGAACGCCTGATCGAGATGATCAACGCCGAGCGCTCGCCCACCTTCTACCGGTTCGACTCCGCCGAGCAGTTGAAGGTGTGGCGCGAGATGGACGCCGCCGACGAGGAACCCGTGGTCATCTACCACTCGCACACCTCGACCGAAGCCTACCCATCGCGCACCGACGTCTCCTACGCCTCGGAGCCGGGCGCGCACTACGTGCTCGTGTCCACCCGGGACCCGAAGACCCATGAGCTGCGTTCCTACCGGATCCTCGACGGTCAGGTGACCGAAGAGCCGGTGGAGGTCGTGGAGTCGTACATGTTCGCCCACACCGGTACCGACGAGGTTCCCGACCGCGACTGATCCGCGGCTCGCCCACCAGTGTTCGCGTCCCGTTCCCAACGAAGTCCTTTGTGGACAGGAGGTTCCCGATGGCAGTCAACGTCTCGATTCCCACCATCCTGCGTACCCACACCGGCGGTCAGAAGTCGGTCGAGGCCAGCGGCAACACCGTCGCCGAGGTGATCAACGACCTCGACACCAACTTCAACGGCCTCAAGGACCGCCTGGTCAAGGAAGGCAATCTGCACCGCTTCGTCAACGTCTACGTCAACGACGAGGACGTCCGGTTCACCGGTGGCCTGGAGGCCAAGGTCGCCGACGGCGACAGCGTGACGATCCTGCCCGCGGTCGCGGGCGGAATGCGCTGAAGCACTCGACCCGCTCGGCGCGGCGGTGCCGGTAGCCGGGGTGGGCCGGGTGGCTGCCGCCACCCCAGAACAGACATGCCGTGCAGGCAGAAGGTGAGCAGGAGGCGCACCGTGGCTCGTTTCGACTCGTTGCTGGATGCCCTCGGTGACACCCCGCTGGTGGGGCTGCCCCACTTGTCACCGGCCCCGGACGTCCGGTTGTGGGCCAAGCTGGAGGACCGCAACCCGACGGGCTCGATCAAGGACCGGGCCGCCCTGGCCATGATCGAGGCCGCCGAGAAGGAAGGTCGGCTCACCCACGGCTGCACGATCCTGGAACCGACCTCCGGCAACACCGGGATCTCGCTGGCCATGGCCGCCAAGCTCAAGGGCTACGGCCTGGTGTGCGTGATGCCGGAGAACACCTCTGAGGAACGTCGGCTGCTGCTGCAGGCCTACGGGGCGCGGATCATCTCCTCGCCCGCGGCCGGTGGGTCGAACCAGGCGGTGGCGATGGCCAAGGAGCTCGCCGAGCAGAACCCGGACTGGGTGATGCTGTACCAGTACGGCAACCCGGCCAACGCCGAGGCGCACTTCCGCACCACCGGCCCGGAGATCCTGCGGGACCTGCCGACCATCACGCACTTCATCGCGGGTCTCGGCACCACCGGGACGCTGGTCGGGGTCGGCCGGTACCTGCGGCAGCAGAAACCGGACGTGCAGGTGGTGGCGGCCGAACCGCGCTACGGCGAGCTGGTCTACGGCCTGCGCAACCTCGACGAGGGATTCGTCCCGGAGCTCTACGACCCGGACGTGCTGACCCGCCGGTTCTCCGTCGGCTCCTACGACGCGCTGCGCCGCACCAGGCAGCTGCTGGAACGCGAGGGCATCTTCGCCGGGATCTCCACCGGCGGGGTGCTGCACGCGGCGCTGACGATCGCGGAAAAGGCTGCGGCCGAAGGGGAATCGGCCGACATCGCGTTCATCGTCGCGGACGCGGGCTGGAAGTACCTGTCCACCGGCGCCTACAGCGGCACCCTCGACGAAGCCGCCCAACACCTCGAAGGCCAACTCTGGGCCTGAGAATCTGCCTCTGAGCTCGTTTTGCGTGGCGGTGCGGGTAGCGGAACCTCAGACGCCGTCTCGCTCCGGGATCCCCGACATCATGTATGTCGATACACCACGTCGTGGCAGGCCTCGCAGAGAACGCCAGTGGGCAGAGTCTGAGAACCCGCGGCGGTGCGAGTGGCGTACGTGGGCTAAGCGGCTTCGCCGCTTCAAAAACAAGATCAAAGGCAGGCTCTGGGATAGAGCGATATCGGGGCGTCCTGCGCGGCGCTCCCGTTCCCGTTCGAGGGAGGGGTGAAGGTCACCTTTTACCAAGCAAGTTGGTGAAGGCGGCGCTTCACCTCGGCCCGGATTGTGTGGCGCCTGAACCGTCAGCCGGTGAAGGCGGAGGGGCGGGTGCCGGTGCCGATGTTCGGGAGGACGAGCAGGCAGCCGTCCGCGTCGGTGGGGTCGGTGACGCCGTCGCGGGCCGAGGTGACGTACAGGTCCGTCAGGTCGGTGCCGCCGAAGCAGCAGGCCGTCGGTCGCCGCACCGGCAGCGGGATCTTCCGGTCGAGCTCGCCTTCCGGGGTGTAGCGGCGGATTTCGCCTTCGTCGCGCACCGCTACCCAGATGGCGCCCGCGGCGTCCACGCACAGCCCGGCGGGTTCGCCGCCGACCTCGCACAGCACCCGGCGCGCGCCGGTGGCACCGGAGGCGAGGTCGAAGTCCAACACGTCGATGCGCCGCGTCGCGCTGTCCGAGACGTACATCCGGGCGTCGTCCGGGCTCCAGCCGATGCCGTGCCCGGCGGCCAGCCCCCGCAGCACGATGCCCGCCGCACCGTCACCGCCGATCCTCGCCAGCCAGCCGTCGCCGTTCTCGCCGTCGTGCACCGTCGTCGCCCACAACCGGCCCTTGCGGTCGATCATCGTCTCGCCGCCCTGCACCCCGTCCTGTGCCCAGTAGACGAGCCAGGTCCGGTGTTCGCCGTCGGCCTCGAACAGCGCGATCCCGCCGGAGAGGTGCAGCACGAGCCCGCCGCGACTGCGCGGCTTGGCGGCGCTGACCTGCTGCGGCACTTCCATCGTGTGGTCGGCGTGACCGGGTGTGCAGCGGTGCACGGTGCGCGTCGGCGGGTCCACCCAGAGCAGGGTTTCGGTTCCGATGTCCCAGGTGGGCGCTCGTCCGGAGCGCGCAGCCGCCTGCACTGCGATGTCGACCTGGGCCTGCACGCGTCACCTTTTCCGAACACCCGATGCAACGGCCCAGAACCTTACCGCGACGCTGAATTGCTCTCGTCGGGCCGGTTTTGCGCGGCGATGCGGGCAGGTCGCAGGTGTGCGGCGGGCGGTCGCACTGCTTCGAACGCGGGAAACTCGGGGTCATCCCCGAGACCGGAAGGGGTCGCGCCGCGTAACCTCGATGGTGTGAACCGACTGCCTGATCGTCGCCGAGTGCGCGTGCTGCCGGAAAACCCGTTGCGCGCCGCGATGGGCATGCTCGTCGCCACCGCGGTGCTGTACGGAATCGAGCTCTACGACGTCGCCACCCCGGCGACGAACCTGGATGACAACGGCATCGAACCCCGCGAGGTCAGCGGCCTGGACGGCATCCTGTGGGCGCCGCTGCTGCACCTGAACTGGGCCCACCTGTTCGCCAACACCCTGCCGTTCCTGGTGCTGGGCTGGCTGGTGCTCGCCGGTGGGCTGCGGCAGTTCGTCGCGGTGACCGCGACCGTCTGGATCGTCGGTGGCCTGGGCACCTGGCTGGTGGGCGCGCCCGGTGTGCACGTCGGAGCGTCCGGGGTGATCTTCGGCTGGATGGTGTTCCTGCTGCTGCGCGGCTTCTTCCAGCGCAGCTTCGGGCAGATCCTGGTCGCGGTGGTGCTGTTCTTCTACTGGGGCGGCATGTTGTGGGGTGTGCTGCCCGGCCAGCCCGGAATTTCCTGGGAAGGACACCTGTTCGGCGCGCTGGGCGGGGTGCTCGCGGTCTGGCTGGTGGCGCGCAGCACGCGGCGGCGGGCCGCCGGTCCCGCGCCTGGCACACTGGCCGAGTGACTGACGCCCCGATCGGGATCTTCGACTCCGGCGTCGGTGGGCTGACCGTGACCCGCGCGATCATGGACCAGCTACCCGGCGAAACGCTGCACTACGTCGGCGACACCGCCAACGCCCCGTACGGTCCGATGCCGTTGGCCGAGATCCGCGCCCGGACCCTCGCGATCACCGACTCGCTGGTCGAAGAGGGCGTGAAGATGCTGGTGATCGCCTGCAACACCGCGTCGGCGGCCTGCCTGCGCGACGCCCGGGAGCGCTACGAGATCCCGGTGGTCGAGGTGGTCCTGCCCGCGGTGCGCCGAGCGGCGGCCACGACCCGCAACGGCCGGGTCGGCGTGATCGGCACCAAGGCCACCGTCGGGTCCCGCGCCTACGACGACGCGTTCACCGCCGCCCCGGACATCACGCTCGTCACGGCGGCCTGCCCGCGCTTGGCGGACTTCGTCGAGCGCGGCATCACCAGCGGTCGGCAGGTGCTGGGGTTGGCGCAGAGCTATCTGGATCCGCTGCAACAGGCCGATATCGACACGCTGGTCCTCGGCTGCACGCACTACCCGATGCTCACCGGCGTGCTCCAGCTCGCGATGGGTGATCACGTGACGTTGGTCTCCAGCGCGGAGGAGACGGCCAAGGACGTGGTGCGGGTGCTCACCGAGAGCGACCTGCTAGCGAGCCGGGAAGCGGTGCCCGCGCACGAATTCCGCGCGACCGGCGAACCGGAGCGGTTCGCCCGGCTCGCCGCCCGTTTCCTCGGCCCGTTGCCGGTCGCCGATGCCGTGCGGCAGCTGACCGTGTCAAGCTCGATCGCATGAAGCTGACGGTTCTCGGTTGTTCCGGGAGCATGCCCGGTCCGGATTCGCCTTCTGCCGGATACCTGCTGGAATCCGATGGGACCCGCATCGCGTTCGACCTCGGCAACGGCACGTTGAGCGCGATGCAGCGGTTCGTCGACCCGTTCGCGCTCGACGCGGTGTTCCTCAGCCACCTGCATCCGGACCACTGCGCGGATTTCGGCGCGCTTGCGGTGCTGCGCCGCTACCACCCGAACCCGCCGTACGACCCGGCGGTGCGGCGGCTGCCGGTGATCGCGCCCGAGAACGCGCCGCAGCGGCTCGCGGCCCTCTACGCGCCGAGCGCGGCGGAACTCGCCGAAACCGATCTGTCGGACGTGTTCGAGTTCATCCCGATCTCCGCCGAGCCGGTGCGCGTCGGTGCGTTCGAGGTGCGGGCCGTGCCGGTGGCGCACGTGTGCCCGGCGTGGGGTTTCCGCGTCGCCGCCGAGGACGGGGTGCTGGCCTACACCGGGGACACCGGGCCGTGCTCGCGATTGGCCGAGCTCGCCGCGGACGCCGACGTGCTGCTGTCCGAAGCGACCTGGGCGGACTTCCCGGGCGCCCCCGCTGGCGTGCACCTGTCCGGGCGCCAAGCGGCCGAGGTGGCGAAGACGGCCGGAGCCCGTCGCCTGCTGCTCACGCACATCGCGCCGTGGGCCGATCGCGACGCGATCTTCGCCGAGGCGTCGGCCGCCTTCGACGGCCCGGTCGAACTGGTCGTGCCCGGCGGCAGCTACGACGTGTAGGTGCCCGTGACCGGCTGGTGGGTGGTCGGGCTTAGGGTTGGGGCGTGGCACGAACGGATGGGCGGAGCGACGACGAGCTCCGCGAGGTGCGGATCACGCGCGGATACCAGGACTGGCCAGCCGGATCGGTGCTGGTGGAATTCGGCCGAACGAGGGTGTTGTGCGCGGCCAGCGTCCAGGAGGGCGTACCGCGCTGGCGGACCGGCTCCGGACTGGGCTGGGTGACCGCCGAGTACGCGATGTTGCCGTCGTCGACGAACACCCGCAGCGCGCGCGAGTCGGTGAAGGGCCGCATCGGCGGACGCACCCACGAGATCAGCAGGCTGGTCGGCCGTTCCCTGCGCGCCTGCATCGACATGGCCGCGCTCGGCGAGAACACCATCACGCTGGACTGCGATGTGATCCAGGCCGACGGCGGTACCCGCACCGCGGCGATCACCGGCGCCTACGTGGCGCTGGCGGACGCGGTGACGTGGTTGGGCGCGGCTGGTCGGCTGTCCGACCCGAAGCCGCTGTCCTGCTCGGTCGCCGCGGTCAGCGTCGGCGTGGTGGACGGTCGGGTCCGGTTGGACCTGCCGTACGAGGAGGATTCCCGGGCCGAGGTGGACATGAACGTGGTTGCCACCGACCACGGCACCCTGGTGGAGGTGCAGGGCACCGGCGAGGGCGCCACCTACACGCGGTCCACAATGGACAAGATGATCGACTTGGCGCTGGACGGCTGCGCGAAGCTCGCCGACCTCCAGGCCGCGGCGCTGGCCGAACCGTATCCGGGCGAATTGCCGGGGAGCGCCGCGTGACGCGCATCCTGCTGGCCACCCGCAACCAGAAGAAGCTGGTCGAACTGCGCCGCATCCTGGCCGCCGAGGGCGTGTCGGGGGTGCAGGTCGTCGGGCTGGCCGACGTCCCGCCGTTCCCGGAGGCCCCGGAAACCGGCGCTACCTTCGAGGAGAACGCGGTCGCCAAGGCCGTGGACGCGGCGCAGGCCACCGGTCTGCCCTCGGTCGCCGACGACTCCGGGATCGCGGTCGACGCGCTGAACGGCATGCCGGGTGTCCTGTCGGCCCGCTGGTCCGGCAAGCACGGCGACGACCAGGCCAACCTGGATCTGCTGCTCGGCCAACTCGCGGATGTTCCCGATGAGCGCCGTGGGGCGGCGTTCGTGTCGGCGGCGGCCCTGGTGCTGCCCGACGGCAAGCGGACGGTGGTGCGCGGGGAGTGGCGGGGCAGGGTGATCCGCGAAGAACGCGGCACCAACGGCTTCGGCTACGACCCGATCTTCGTCCCGGAAGGCGAGGATCGGACCAGCGCCGAACTCCCCCCTGCGGAGAAGGACGCCGATTCGCACCGGGGCCGGGCACTGCGCCTGCTGCTCCCGGCGCTGCGCGAGCTCGCGGACTGAGCGGTCGGCAGCGCCTCGCCCATGGTTCGGCAACGGTGTTGCAGGTGTCGAGGATCGTCTGCGGCTCCGCGCCATGGCGTTGTCACTGAACGGGGTTGGTCGGGTACTCGCCGGAGGCGTCGCCGCAGGTAGTGAGGCGATCGTGGTGTGATGCCGCTCAACCCGGTAGGAAATGGAGTCCTTCCAGAAGCTAACTTCGGATGTCGTGTTCACCGATTGGCTCGAACTGGCGCTGCTCGTCGTTGTCGGCTTCCTGTCCGGCGCGATCAACGCGGTAGCCGGGGGCGGCTCCCTGCTGGTCTTCCCGGCCCTGTTGGCGACCGGGATGCCCCCGCTGGTCGCCAACGTGACCAATTCGGTGGCACAGGGTCCCGGGTTCGTCGGCGCCGCGATCAGCCAGCGCCATGACCTCACCGGGACGCCTCGAAGGGTGTGGCTGACCTCGGTCGCCGCGGCCGTCGGCTCGGCGCTGGGCTGCGTGCTGCTGATGATCCTGCCCAGCGAAGTGTTCGACGCCGTCGTGCCCGCGCTGGTGGCGTTGTCGGCCGTGCTGATGGCGTTCCAGAACACCATCCGCAAATGGCTGGGCGCACCGGGCGATGGGGCACCGGATCGGACCGCGCTGCTGACCGTCGGGATCTTCCTGGCCTCGATCTACGGCGGCTACTTCGGCGGCGCGCGCAGCGTCATCCTGATCGCGGTCCTGGTGCTCGCCGCCACCGACAGCATGCGTCGGTTGAACGCGTTGAAGAGCTGGCTCGGCATGATCGGCAGCGCGGTGACGCTGCTCGTCTTCGCGCTGATCGCCCCGGTCGACTGGATCGCCGTGCTGACCCTGGTGCCCACCACGGTGCTGGGCGGCTTCGCTGGCGGCAAGATCGCCCAGAAGCTGCCGTCGAGCCTGCTGCGCTACCTGGTGGTGGTGATCGCGGCCGCAGTGGCGATCTACATGGCCCTGGACTAAGAGCCGGTCCTTGATCCCGTGCCGCTGGCGATTTCGCGCGAAATCGCCCCAATCCGCACTCCTGCGAAGTCCTTGGGGCGTCAGACGCCGAGGTCCTTGCGGAGGCGGTCGACGTGACCGGTGGCCTTGACGTTGTAGAGCGCCTTGGCGATCTTGCCCTCGGGGTCCACCACGAACGTCGACCGGATCACGCCCTGCACGGTCTTGCCGTAGTTCTGCTTCTCGCCGAACGCGCCCCACGCGGTCATTACCGACTTGTCCTCGTCGGCCAGCAGCGGGAAGGTCAGGCGCTCGGCGTCGCGGAACTTCGCCAGCTTGGCGGGCTTGTCCGGGGAGATCCCGAGGACGTCGAAGCCCGCGTCGTTCAGCACCGCCAGGCTGTCCCGGAAGTCGCAAGCCTCCTTGGTGCAGCCGGGCGTGCTCGCCGCCGGGTAGAAGTAGACCACCACGGACCGGCCCCGGTAGTCGCTCAGCGCCACCGTGTTGCCGTCGGCGTCCTGCAGCGCGAACTCGGGTGCCTTGTCGCCGACCGAAAGTCGGTTCTGCTCACTCATGCACCCGACGCTAGCCGATCGGTCTGACTGCCCCGGTGCCGGTGCGGATCCCCGCACCGGCGTGCGTCACTGGCCGCCAGCGTCCGACGTGACGTGCGAAACCTGGGTTGTCACCGGCTGCTCGGGGGCGCGGTCCGCCGCTATCGCGATGAAGCCACCAACGAGCAACCCGGCTACCGCCGAGGCGGTGAGGGCCAGCGCGCATTTGGTGTAGAGCCGGACGGTCACCGCATTCCCCTCCCGCAGCAATGATTCGGGCACAAGACAAATCGGGTTATTCGACCGATTCGTTACTCGTGGCCGCGCGGAACGGGTTCGAAGGCAGGCTCTGAAGAGTTGATCGCGGGTCCCGGAGTTGCGGGCTGGCACCACCCCGCGTAGACGGGGAGTGGCCATGCCGTCCACCCGTCGGAGGATCACCATGCCCAGTGTCGCCGATCAGTTCATCGACGTGCTCGTGCAGGCCGGGGTCCAGCGGATCTACGGCATCGTCGGAGACAGCCTCAACCCGGTGGTCGACGCCGTTCGCCGCACCGAAGGCATCGAGTGGGTGCACGTGCGCCACGAGGAGGTCGCGGCATTCGCCGCCGGGGCCGAAGCGCAGTTGACCGGGCGGCTGGCGGTGTGCGCGGGCAGTTGCGGTCCGGGCAACCTGCACCTGATCAACGGCCTGTTCGACGCGCACCGCAGCGGGGCGCCGGTGCTGGCGCTCGCCTCGCACATCCCGTCCGAGCAGATCGGTACCGGGTTCTTCCAGGAAACGCATCCCGAGGAACTGTTCAACGAGTGCAGCCACTTCTGCGAGCTGTTGTCGCAACCCGAGCAGATGCCGCGCCTGCTGCGCACCGCGATCCAGACCGCAGCCGGTCGCCGCGGTGTTTCGGTGCTGGTGATGCCGGGCGACATCGCGCAACGGCAAGCCACCCGCGAAACCGGCAGCGGGATCGTCGAGTGCGAGCCGCCCACCGTGGTGCCGTCGCGGGAACAGGTGATGGCGCTTGCGGACAAGCTGGGCGGCGCGCAGCGGCCGATGTTGTTCTGCGGTGCGGGAACTCGGAATGCGCACCAGGACGTCATGGCGTTGGCCGCGCGGTTGAACGCGCCGGTCGGGCATGCCTTGCGCGGCAAGGAATGGATCCAGTACGACAACCCCTTCGACGTCGGGATGAGCGGTCTGCTCGGCTACGGCGCCTGCTACGACGCGATGCACCGCGCGGACCTGGTCGTGCTGCTGGGCACCGACTTCCCGTACGACAACTTCCTGCCGCAGGCAGGCACCGTGCAGGTCGACATCGAACCGGCCCACCTGGGGCGGCGCACGGTGCTGGAGCTGGCCGTGCACGGCGATGTCGCGGAGACCATTCGTGCTGTGCTGCCGCATGTTCCGCAGAAGACAGACCGGTCCTTCTTGGACCGGATGTTGCGCGAGCACGCCGGGCAGCTGGAGCGCGTCGTCGACGCCTACACCCGCAATGTGCAGACCCAGGTGCCGATCCACCCGGAGTTCGTCGCCGATGTGCTAGACGATCTCGCCGCCGACGATGCGGTGTTCACAGTGGACACCGGGATGTGCAATGTGTGGGCGGCCCGCTACATCACCCCGAACGGGCGGCGGCGGGTGCTCGGATCCTTCGTGCACGGTTCGATGGCCAATGCGTTGCCGCAGGCCATCGGGGTGCAGACGGCCGCCCCGGACCGCCAGGTCATTTCGATGTCCGGCGACGGCGGGCTGTCCATGTTGCTCGGTGACCTGCTGACCCTGCGCACCCATCGGCTGCCGGTGAAGGTCGTGGTGTTCAACAACTCGTCGCTCGGCATGGTGAAGCTGGAGATGCTCGTCGACGGACTGCCCGACTTCGGTACCGATCACGAGAGCGTCGACTTCGCCGCACTCGCGGCCGCCGCCGGGATCTACTCGGTCCGGGTGGAAAAACCCGGTGCGGTGCGCGACGCGTTGGCCGATGCGTTGGGCCGACCGGGTCCCGCGCTGGTGGATGTGGTGACCGACCCCAATGCACTGTCGATTCCGCCACGGATCACCGGTGACCAGGTGAAGGGCTTCGCGCTCGCGGTCAGCCGCACGGTGCTCTCCGGCGGGGTGGGCAAGATGATTCAGCTGGCCCGCAGCAACTTGCGCAACGTGCCGCGGCCGTGAGCAGCGGTCGCGGTACTTTCCACGTTTGGCCGCATTTTGTTTTGGCGCTCGGAAATCGCGCGGTTTGGGATATCCTGCGTGCCGAACAGCACCGCGACGTAGGCCGTGTTCGGCACGACGCGAGGTGACCACCTGGGCAGACCGCCCGTGCAACCGTTCGGGTGGGTGCTTGTCGGTGTTCCGGCCGGTGCGCGCGGCGGGCGGAGAGCGCGGTGGGGTCGGGACTTGCCCGGTCTGCTTTCGGATTTGCTTGCCTGCCACCACAGCAGGAGTCCGGAGCCGAACAGCACGGCCCACCGCAACACCGAAATCGCAATCAGGACAAACAACTGTAAACACCCCTGCTCGTCGGCGAACCGCGTTCCGCTGCTACCCGTGGTCGCCGCCCGTTGTGCAGGATCCGCCGGAATATGCCGTCCGGGCGGGATGTCATAAGGGTGATGGGGTGGTGACGCAGTGTGGACATCCGTGGAGGATGGGGATCATGACAGTGAGTCCCACCGTGCGTCGTCGTCGCCTTGCCGCCGAGTTGCGCCGGCTGCGGGCGCAAGCGGAAGTCACCCAGCAGCAGGCCGCCACTCACCTTGGTTGCACACAAGCGAAAATCGGGCGGTTCGAAACCGCGAAGCGGTCCCCTTCGGTCGGTGATGTCTCGGCATTGCTGGACTTCTACGGAGTGGGAGCCGAGCGGGACCAGTTGATCAACTTGGCGCGGGACGCCCGCAAGCGGGGTTGGTGGCATTCCTACAGCGATGTCCTTCCGGAGTGGTACGAGACCTACGTCGGTTTGGAAGCGGAAGCCTCTTCGATTCACACCTACGAGTCGGAGGCCATTCCGGGATTGCTTCAAACACGCGAATATGCGTATGCGATCACGAAAGCGACACTCATTCGGGCGGACGATTCGGAAATAACCCGAAGAGTCGACTTGCGGATCCAGCGCCAGCAGCGGGTCGTCGGACCGAACCCGTTGGAGTTGTGGGCGGTGGTCGGGGAAGCCGCATTGCGCCGCTGCGTCGGTGGTAGTGGTGTACTGCGCCGACAACTGGAACACGTGCTCAAACTGGTCGAGTTGCCGCATGTGACGTTGCAGGTCATGCCGCTGGACGCGGGCGCCCACCCGGCCCAGGCCGGACCGTTCGTCATCCTCCGCTACTCCAATCACATTGACCCGGATGTGGTTTATTTGGAAACCCATGTGGGCGGGCTTTACCTCGAAAGGGAGATCGAACTGTCGAACTACGTCCTGATGATGGACCATTTACGAGCGCATGCGGTAGATCCGGAAGGTTCCATTCAACTCATGCAAGAACGCATAGGAGAGCTGTAGATGGCAAACATCACCGACTGGCGCACCAGCACCCGCACGCAGGGGCAGGGCCAGTGCGTCGAGGTCGGCTTCGGAGCTGATTGTGTCGGGGTTCGCGACACCAAGAACCGAGCGGCCGGACAGATCACCATCGCACCACAACGCTGGCACGATTTCGTCCGCGGCCTCAAGCACGGCTGCTTCGATTCCTGACCATCAGTGGCTCCGCTCCACCGAGCGGAGCCACCAATCCCCGGCAGCGCTGCGGGGCGAGTTGCCGCGGGTGGGCTCAAGCGGTTGCGCCGCTTGACCGAAATCAAGATCAAAAAAGAGATCTCAGATGTCGCCTCGCTACCCGGAAATCCGCGTGGCCGGTTGCTCCAGGAACGGTGCGAGCAGTCCAGGTACTGCTTTTTCCGCCAGTTCCAGGCCTACTTCGGTGTTGACGTCGTGCACCTCGTAGATGCTGCCCCCGGCGGCCGTCGTCGCGCCGACGCTCACCAGGTTCGAACGTCGCTGGAACATGGTCCGGGTGATCCGCCAACCGATGATCGCACCGCGTTCCAGTGCGACAGTGCGACGAATTCCGGTGCCGGAGCGGGTGATCAGGTAGTGATCGGTGATCTCGTGGCCGAGGTTGCGGTAGGCGTCCACCGCGAAACCGATGCCCATCAGGACGGCCGCTACCGCCACGACGATCGACAGCGCGGGCGGCACCCAGCCCATCGCCGCCACCACCACGGCCGCGACCACGACCGGCAACGCCGACACGAGCCCCCAGGTCAGCCGTCGCCGCAACGCGGCGCGCGGGTGCTTGCGCAGTGCGGCAGCCGTGGGCGACTGCGGTTCGCTCAGCACCGCTGTCGCCACCCGCTGCACTTCCGCGCGGGGTGCGGGCGGCAGCAGGGTCTTGTTGTCCGGCTGGTGGTTTTCCTTCGTCTGCTTCAGCCCGGTGGCGACGGCGTTGAGCCGGGCACCACCGGCCCAGCGCAGCAGCAGCGGCTCGGCCACTTCGACGCCGCGCAGGCGGCGTTCTTCCAGCGACACCGATCGGGTGGTGAGCAGGCCGCGTTTCACGCGCAGCGTGTCGCCCCGTTCCCGGGTCAGCTGGAACCCCCACCACATCTCCACGGACATCGCGATCGAGCCGATCGCACCGACGGCCAGGACGATGGCGACCCCGGCCGCGACGACCACCCACAGCGACGTCGACACGACCAGGTCGGCGATCGCGTCGTAGACGCCGACGGCCTGCAGCAGTTCGGAGAACGAGCCGATGGCCGAGCCGATCGCGCCCCAGACGATCAGCGCCAGCGACAGGGTCAGCACGGAGTAGCGGAACCACTTGGGATCGAGCCGGGCCAACGTGCCGTCATCGCTGGTCTCGGTGGCCATGACGGTGGTGTCCGAAGTGGACGAACCGCCGAACAGCAGTTCCTCGCGAAGGAATTCGGCGTCCTGCCGGGCGATCGCGTCGAGCTTGAGCTCGCTGCTGTCGCCCGCCTGGCCGCCGGTGCCGACCTTCACCGTGGCGACCCCGAACAGGCGGTGGCTCGGTGCCGCGGTGAGGTCCACGCTGCGGATCCGGTCGCGCGGGATCCAGCGGTGGCTGCGGGTCAGGTTGCCCCGGCGCAGCTCGAAGCGCTCCGCGGTGATGCGGTACCAGGTGAACCACCAGTCGATCGCGGCCACCCCGGCGATCACCAGCCCGACCGCCGCCCAGCTCAACGTGGTGATGACCAGGACCAGCGCGGGCACACCGGAGATCAGCATGACCGCCGCGGTCGGCACCAGCGGTGCCACCACCAAGGTGGCGACGGCGGCAATGGTCTTCGGGGCCAGGCGGTGCCACTGCCCGTCGATGACGGTGCTCATGTCGCGTCCCCCGGAGTTGCCTGGGTGATGGCCGTCAGCTGTTCGACCACTGCCACCGCGACTTCCCGGTCCAGTCCGCCGATCGTCAGCGGGCCGGCGGCGGAGGCCGTGGTGACGGTGACGCTGGAGAGGTTGAACATCTGCTGCAACGGGCCGCGCACGGTGTCCACGGTCTGGATCCGCGACATCGGCGCGATGCGCCACTCCTGGCGCAGCCATCCGGCGGCCGTGTAGACGGCGTCCTCGGTGGTTTCCCACCGGTGCACCCGGTATCGCCACTGCGGCATCACCAGGGTGTAGGGCACGCCGATGACGGCGACCACGACGAACGCGAGGATCAGCCAGAACCGCGCGGGTGGGATGAAAAGCGCCGTTACCGCCAACGCGATCAGCGGCGGCAGGACGAGCACCAGCGCCTGCGTCGTCCACCAGCCGATCGCGCGGCGTTCGACGCGGTTGCGCGGGGGCCGGAGCCGGAGCCCGGCCGAGTCGGTGTTGGGTTGGGTGGCCACGATCGGCCCCTCCTTCTTGCGCCTCGCTGAGGCCATTGTTGCAGCGCCTGAAAGCCTGTGGTCGAACTGGATTTGAGAACGGCTGCTTTCTACTCGAACTCGTTTTTGCGTGGCGGTGCGGGTGGCGGAACCACAGACGCCGTCACGACCCCGACATCACGAGAACAAGAGCAAAGACGCGCTCTCAGAGGTACCGGAGTTGTGGCCAGAGCTGCGCCCAGGTCCAGGTGCCCTGCTTGCCGGTGCACAGCCAGATCGGGACACTACCGGTCTGCACCTGGCGGACTTCGCTGAACAGCCGTCGCCCGTCCGCCGGATCCGAGCCGACGTACAGCACGGAGTCGATCTGCTCGGTCGGTGGCGCGAAGTAGCCGTAGCCGCGGTGCGGACTGTAGACGTTCGGCAGTTCGTGCTGCTCGCCACCGACTTCGAGCATCGCGGCCAGGATGTAGCTCTCGCTGATGACCGCGGTGCGCGCTCGCTGTTCGGATGGCAGTGCGGTGTAGGCGGCTGAGGCTTCGCGGGCCAACGAATCGGCCGTCGGCACCCCGAAGGTCGGGGTGAGCATTGTGGACAACCAGAGCAGGTAGCCCGCCGCCGCTGCCGACAGCGCGTAGACCGGCCACGCCGTCCACCCCCAGCGGGACGGCCTGGACTCCCGGCGGCGCTGCAACCCCACGATCCCGGCGGCCATCACCACGCCGTAGAGGCCGATCAGGTAGTAGGGACGCGCCGCGGTGATGACGAACAGGCCGTACAGCAGCACGGTCGTCACCGCGAAGAACCGGTACGAGCGCAGCTCCGGGGAGCGCATCAGCCGCCACAACCCGATCAGGAACAGCGTGGCACCCACGACCCCGGCGTAGAGCACGAGGCTGATCGCCGTGCCGCTGCGACCGCCGGAGAGCAGCGGCGACTCGCTGGCCACCACCGCGCCCATCTTCAGCTGCGGCCAGCCGTTGAACGCCTGCCACAGCAGCGTCGGCAGGGCGAGCACCGCCGCGATACCGACCCCGCCCCAGAACATCGGGCGGCGCAGGATGTCGCGCGGCCCGACCGCGAGCACGCTGATCAGCAACGCCACGCACAGGATCGCCACCTGGAACTTCGCCTGCATCGTGATGCCGAGGAGCACCCCGAACCACAGCAGCAGCCGATCGTCGGGACGTCCCAGATCGCGCAGGCGCACCCAGCGCACCAGCAGCCAGCTCAGCCCCAGCCACAACACCGGTTCGAAGGTGTACGGGGTGACGAAGTGCCCGACCAGCGCGGTCCACAACCCGGTCGCACCGGCACCGGCGGCCAGCACCTGGGCCCGCCGGTCGCCGCCGAACTCGCGGGCCAGCAGCGCGGTCAGCACGACCACCGCGGCGGTCGCGAGCACCGCGGGCACCCGCAGCGCGAGCAGCGATCCCGGCGCCAGCCAGCCCATCGCCGCGGCGATCAGCGGCACCAGCGGTGGCTGATCGACGTACCCCCAGTCCAGGTGGTACTTCCCGGCGGCGAGCATGTACACCTCGTCGATCCAGTAACCACCGAACGGGGTGAACGCCAGGTGCGCGACCGCGACGAGACCGGCGATGGTGAACACCGGCCACTTCCACAGCGGCGGCGGTTCGGATCTGATCGGCGTGGGTGACTGCGGGTCGAGCACAGCCGAGCTCATCGTTTCCCCCAGGTGTCGGTTGGAAGGTAACTCCATTCAAGCCCGGCTGATCATCTCGCCGACACTGCGCTTGGTAGTGGATGGGCCAACCGAAAGTCGTGATCAGTCGGACCGGCTGCAACTTTCGTCTATGTCTGACCCGACCAGCGGTCGCTTTCGGCGGTTTCCGCTGGCCGGGTGACTAGCGTGTGCCACGTGAAGCGCCCGCTGTGGCGGCTGCTGTGGGACTCCAAGCGGGAGGCCGCGTTCGACGTGGTGCTCGTGATCGGGTTGCACTTGCTGGGCCGCGTACTAGTTGTCCTCTTCCCCATGGACACCCCGCCGGGGGCGTACGCCTGGGTCGGCGGGCAGTGGGTGAACGACGTGCTGATGATCGGCCTGAACGTGGCCCTGCTGGCGCGTCGGCGCTTCCCGGTGATGCTGATGTCGGTGGTCGCGGTGCTGTCTATCGCGCAGGTGCTGCTGATCGAGTTCGGGCCCGGCCCGCTGTTGGTGATCAACCGGACCGTTGACCCGTGGATCCCGGGCCTGACGCCGTGGGTGATCTACGCGGTGGTCGTTTACACCCGCGGCCGGACCTGGCGGTTCTTCGCCTGGGACCTGGTCAGCATCGTGTCCCTCATCGCGGTCCGGCCGTGGGAGCAGCCGGGCGGCGACAGGATCGTCAACGCCATCGTGTGGACCATCCTGCCCGCCATCCTCGGGCTGTACGTCGGCGCGCGACGCCGCCTGGTGGGCGCGTTGCGGGAGCGCGCCGAACGAGCCGAACACGAGCAGGAGTTGCTCGCCGAGCAGGCGCGGGCCGACGAGCGGACCCGGCTGGCCACCGAGATGCACGACGTCGTCACGCACCGGGTGAGCCTGATGGTGCTGCAGGCGGGCGCGCTGGGCGTGGCGGCCAAGGATCCGGAGATCCGGCAGGCCGCCGAGGAACTGCGCACCAGCGGTTGCCAGGCGCTGGAAGAACTGCGCGATCTCGTCGGCGTGCTGCGGCGCGGCTCGGCGGAAGCGGACAACGTCCCGGAAGTGACCCCGCCGACCGACGTTCCGGATCTGACCGAGCTGATCGGGCAGTCCGAGGCGGTCGGGGTGCGGGTGGAGTTCACTGTGGACGGTGATCCGACGATGGTCTCGTCCGCCGTCGGGCGAACGGCCTACCGGGTGGTGCAGGAGGCGCTGACCAACGTGCACAAGCACGCCTTCGGTTCCCGGGTGACCGTGCACGTGGTCTACAGCGACGACCGGATGCGGCTGGTCATCCGCAACTCCGAGCCGCCGGTCGGGGCCGCCGCGGATCTGGCGGGCAGCGGATCGGGGTCGGGCTTGCTGGGGCTGCAACAGCGGGTTGAGCTGGTCGGCGGCACGTTCCACGCCGGGGTCGGTGCCGACGGCGGATTCGAGGTCGATGTGATACTTCCTGCGTACGTGCCAACGGGGGAGGCGATCGTCGATGAGTGACGCCATCCGGGTCGTCGTCGTGGACGACGAGCCGATGGTCTGCGCGCACCTGCGCACCATCCTCGGCTCGGCCGACGACATCGAAGTGGTCGACGACGCGCAGGACGGCGCGGCGGCGGTCGAGTGCGTGGTGCGGCACCGGCCGCACGTGGTGCTGATGGACCTGCGGATGCCGGGGGTGGACGGGCTGACCGGGATCGAGCGGATCTGCAAGCTGCCCGATCCGCCCGCCGTGGTCGCGCTGACCACCTTCGACGCCGACAAGTACGTGCTGCGGGCGTTGCGGGCCGGGGCGGCCGGTTTCCTGGTCAAGTCGACGCCGCCGGAGGATCTGATCGGCCTGGTGCGGGTCGCCGCCGACGGGCACACGGTGTTGTCCCAGGAGGCGAAGAAGCGGTTGCTGGCGGCGTCCACCGACGAGCAGAGCACCCGGCAGCGCGCGGTGGAACTGGTGCGGGACCTCACCGACCGCGAGATCGAGGTGCTGACCTGCCTCGGGCAGGGGATGTCGAACGCGCAGATCGCCGCTCGCCTCTACCTGTCCGAGGCGACGGTGAAGGGCTACGTGTCGCGGATGCTGGTCAAGCTGTCCTGCGAGAACCGGCTGCAGGCCGGACTGCTCGCCTACGACGCCGGACTGGTGCCCAAATAACCCAGCTGACCAGCGAAGCAACGGCGATTCGGCGGCGTTAGGCCGACAGGTTGAATGATCAAAGTGCGGATCTCCGCCGATTGGCTCTGGAATATTCCACCGAAGATTAGGTACACCAGACACGGCACGTTCAGCACAGGGCGGTCGGGGCCTTGGAGCGTGCCTGCCGTCGGTTCGGGGATCGATGGCGAACACCGGTCGGAGGGGTCCGGCCGCGGTTGGAGGTGTCCCCGGTGCAATCGGGGTGCGCCGGGGACACTTCCGAGGTTTCCCAGCTGTGCGGTCGTTTTCGGCATCGGCGGAGCAGGGCGATCTCGGATTGTCCGATGCGTGGCGTCGAGATCGTCCTGATCGCGGCGTCGGCACCGGCGGATTTCGCTTGCGGTGCAAGGGAAGCCGCAGTACGGCGCTGGCGGGCGCGCTCCCGATGCCGATCATGTCCGACTTCCGATCTACGGAAAGTGCTTGTCGTACTGGTTAAAACGGCAAATTCAGGTGCTTTCCCGCCAGGTGCGGGCGCCTATATCGTGCGATCAAGTTCGTCGCTGTGCGTAACCGCTCGGGGGAAGGCAGGCCGCCGGGCTCGACGTGCAACGACCCTTGGACGACAAGGAGAAGCACGATGGTCGATGCCCCACATCGCCTGGCCCGGCTCGCCGGAGTCGCCGCGATCGCCGTCGCCGCCCTGACCACGGCATCCGTTGCGCACGCGCAGCCAACGGACGTCACCCCGAAGATCATCGGCGGAGAAGACGCCGACATCGCGGACCACCCGTTCACCGTCGCGCTGGTCACCCCGGATGGGCAGCAGTTCTGCGGCGGTTCGCTGGTGGCCCCGACAAAGGTCGTCACCGCCGCGCACTGCACCGTCGGCTCGCAGCCCGGCGACATCAACGTGGTAAGCGGTCGCACCGAGATGAGCTCGCAGGACGGCACCGTCTCGCCGGTGACCGACATCTGGGTGCACCCCGAATACACCGACGCCACCCAAGGATTCGACGTCTCGGTGCTCACCTTGGAGGCACCGGTCCAGGAGACGCCGATCGAGCTGGCCACCGCCGACGACCCGGGCTACGCACCGGACACCGAGGCGACCATCCTCGGCTGGGGCAACACCTCCGAGGGCGGCCAGCAGTCGGACCACCTGCAGCGCGCCGCCGTGCCGGTGAGCTCCGACGAGACCTGCCAGGGTGCGTACGCGGAGTACAACCCGGACGCGATGGTGTGCGCCGGACTGCCGGAGGGCGGCGTGGACACCTGCCAGGGTGACTCGGGCGGCCCGATGGTCGTGAACAACAAGCTGATCGGCGTCACGTCCTGGGGCGAGGGTTGCGCGCGGCCCGGCAAGCCCGGCGTTTACGCCCGCGTCGGTTCGTACTACGACGACCTGACCGCACAGATCGGCTGACTTTTTCCGCCGCGAACTCGTTTTGCGCAGCACCGCAGGCCGTGGGTGGCATCGCCGCCCGCGGCCTGCTCACTTCCCGCCGCTCTTGCGCAACCACACCGCCAGGCCCAGGTCCGGATCGACGTGTTCGGTGAAATCCGCTGCGGGCGCGGTGGATTCGGCGATGTCGACGGCCAGCACGGCGGCGGCGATCTCAGCGGCGTGCGCGCGCAGCGCCTCGCGCAGCTCGCCACCCGCCTGCCAGCGCAGCACGATCCGGTCCACCACGTCCAGCCCGGCCTGCTTGCGGCCGTCCTGCACGAAGCGGATGGCCTCGCGAGCCAGCCCAGCCCGCTTGAGCTCCGGGGTGATCGTGGTGTCCAGCGCGATGGTCACGTCGCGCTGCGATTCCACCACCCAGCCGGTGCGGGGCACTTCGCTGATGGTCACGTCCTCGGCGGTGACCTGCTCCGGCTGCCCGTCCAAATCGATTGCGGCGCGCCCGGTCGAGCGCAGTTCCCGCGCCAGTGCGGCGGGATCCGCTGCGCTGACGGCCGCCGCGGCCTGCTGGGTGCGGTTGCCGAATCGCTTGCCCAAGGACCGGAAGTTCGGCTTCACCGACACGTCCAGCACTTCGGCCCCCTCGGCGGCGGCGCTGCCGAGCGGGTCGATGCGGCGGACGTTGAGCTCATCGGCGAGGTCGGTGAGCAGCTCCGCCGGTAGCGCGGCGCTGACCAGTACGCGGCCGAGCGGCTGCCGGACCTTGATGCCGCTGCTCTTGCGCGCCGCCCGACCGGCCTCGGCGAGCTGTCGTTCGGTGTCCACTTGGGACAGCAGAGTGCTGTCGACGAGTCCGAGGTCCGGGTCCGGCCAGGTGGCCAGGTGCACTGATTCGGGCGAATCCGGTGCGCCGGGCCGGATGACGTCCTGCCACACCTGCTCGGTGATGAACGGCACGAACGGCGCGAGCAGCCTGGTGAGCACGTCGAGGCACTCGTACAGCGTGCACAGCGCGTTGCGGTCGCCGTCCCAGAAGCGCTGCCGCGAGCGGCGGACGTACCAGTTCGACAGGTCGTCGACGAACTCGGTGAGTGCTCGTCCGGCCCCCGCGGTGTCGTAATCCTCCATCCGCGCGTCCACCTGTTCGGCGAGCCGGTTGACCTTCGCGAGCACCCAGCGGTCCAGAAACGGGCGCTGGGCGGGCGGATCCGCATCCGACGGGATCCAGTCGACGAGTGCGGCGTAGCGGCTGAAGAACGACGCGGTGTTCCAGTACGTCATGAGCACCTTGCGGACGATCTCCCGCAGCGGCCCGTGCCCCACCCGCCGATCCGACCAGGGCGAACCCGTGCACAGCATGAACCACCGCAGGGCGTCGGCGCCGTGCGACTCCATCAGCGGCAACGGCTCCAGCACGTTGCCGAGGTGCTTGCTCATCTTGCGGCCGTCCTCGGCCACGATGTGCCCCAGGCACACGACGTTCTCGTACGCGGAGCGGTCGAACAGCACCGTTCCGACCGCCATCAGGGTGTAGAACCAGCCGCGCGTCTGGTCGATCGCTTCGCAGATGTACCGCGCCGGATAGCTCTTCGCCAACTCCGCGACGCTGCCGGGAGCGTGCGGATAGCCGAGCTGCGCGAAGGGCATCGAGCCCGAGTCGAACCACGCGTCGATGACCTCGGGCACCCGCGTGGCGGTGCGCCCGCAGGTCGGGCAGGGGAACTCGATCTCGTCGAGGTAGGGCCGGTGCGGGTCGAGATCGGTGCTGTCCCGGCCGGTCAACTCGCCCAGTTCGGCGCGTGATCCGATCGCGGTGAGGTGGCCCTCGGCGCAGCGCCACAGCGGCAGCGGTGTGCCCCAGTACCGGGTTCGCGACAGCGCCCAGTCGACGTTGTTGTCCAGCCAATCCCCGTAACGGCCGTGCTTGACGTGTTCCGGGTACCAGTTCGTGCGCTCGTTCTCCCGTTGCAGCGCTTGGCGAACCGAGGTGGTCCGGATGTACCAGGACAGCTGCGCGTAGTGCATCAGCGGCGTGTGGCAGCGCCAGCAGTGCGGGTACGGGTGCTCGAACGTGCTGTACCGCAACAGCAGATCGCGGTGCTGGAGGTCGGCGATCAGCACCTCGTCGGCGTCCTTGAAGAACATGCCGCCGACCAGCGGTACGTCGTCGAAGAACCGGCCGTCCCGGCCGATCGGGTTCACCACGGGCAGCTCGTTGTCCCGGCCGACCGCCAGGTCGTCGGCGCCGAAAGCGGGTGCCTGGTGCACCAATCCGGTGCCGTCCGAGGTGGACACGTACTCGGCGAGCACCACGCGATGCGCGTTCGGGATGTCGACCAGGTCGAACGGCCGTCGGTAGCGCAACCCGGCCAACTCGGTGCCCGGCAGCGTCGCCAGCACTTCGCCGTCCGTACCCAGCACCGCGTCGACCAGCGGTGCGGCCACCACGAAGGTGCCGCGCACGGTCCGCACCACGGAGTAGTCGACGGCCGGGTGCACCGCGACCGCGGTGTTGGACACCAGCGTCCACGGGGTGGTCGTCCAGATCAGCAGGTCGACGCATCGGTGCCCGGCGACCGGGCCGTCGACCGGGAACCGCACGTAGGCCGACGGGTCGTGCACGTTCTCGTAGCCCTGCGCCACCTCGTGGTCGGACAACGTGGTCCCGTCCCGCGGGCAGTACGGGGCCACCCGGTAGTCCTCGACCAGCAGACCGGCGGCGAAGATCTGCTTCAGCGCCCACCAGACGCTGTCGATGTAGTCCGACGACATCGTCCAGTAGGCCTCGGACAGGTCGATCCAGTAACCCATCCGCCTCGTCACCGCCTCGAACGCGCCGACGTAGCGCTGCACCGACTCCCGGCAGCGCGCGTTGAACTCGGCGACGCCGAACCGCTCGATGTCCGGCCTTCCGTTGAGCCCCAACTCCTGCTCGACCGCGAGTTCCACCGGCAGACCGTGGCAGTCCCAACCGGCCCGGCGCGGCACGGAGCAGCCCTTCATCGTCTTGAACCGGGGGAAGACGTCCTTGAACGCCCGTGCTTCGACGTGGTGCGTGCCGGGCAGTCCGTTCGCCGTCGGCGGGCCTTCGTAGAACACCCAGCGCGGACCGCTGGCGGACTGGGCGAGACTGCGCTCGAACACCTCGTGGGTGCGCCACCAGTCGATGATGCGCCGCTCCATGGCTGGCAGTTCGATCGTGGGCGCGACCAGCCGAAACGGTGTACCGGACTGCTCCATCCCTATATGCTCACACCTTCGCCGCGCGCGGACCCGGTGGATTTTGGTGGAGGTGCGATGTCGCTGCCGGTGGTCTCCGAGGAGGTCCGGCAGGCCGTTTCCGACGGTCGTCCGGTCGTGGCGCTGGAGTCGACGATCATCACCCACGGTCTGCCGCGACCGGACAACGGCGAGGTCGCGCGGGCGGCGGAACAGCAGATCCGGGAAGCCGGGGCGGTGCCCGCGACGATCGGTGTCGTCGGCGGAACCGCGGTGGTCGGTCTCCGCGAGGCGCAGCTCGACCGGTTGGCCAGCGATCCCAGCGCGGCGAAGGCGAGCGTGCGGGACCTGCCGATCGCGGCGGCGAAGCGGATCAACGCGGGCACCACCGTCGCGGCGACGTCGTTTCTGGCGCACCGCGCGGGAATCCGGGTGTTCGCCACCGGCGGGATCGGTGGGGTGCACCACGGCGCGGCGGCCAGCTTCGACGAATCGGCCGACCTGGTGGCCCTGGCGGCCACCCCGCTGGTGGTGGTCAGCGCCGGGGTGAAGTCCATTTTGGATGTTGCCGCCACGCTGGAACGCTTGGAGACGCTGAACATCCCGGTGCTCGGCTACCGGACGCTGCGCTTCCCGGGGTTCTACGTGGCCGATTCCGGCCATCCGATCGAGCACCGCGCCGATGCGCCCGAGGAAGTCGCGGACGTGGTGACCGCGCGGGACGCGTTGGGCCTTCCGGCGGCGGTGCTGGTGGCGAACCCGGTGCCGACGGCCGAGCAGTTGGATCCGGAACTGCACGACCGGGCGCTGGCCGAGGCGTGGCGGTTGGCCGCGCAGCAGGGCGTCAGCGGTCACGAGATCACGCCGTTCCTGCTCGACCGCATCCGAACCGCCACCGGCGGGCGGAGCCTGGCGGTCAACATCGCGGTCTACCGGAACAACATCGCGCTGGCGATCGACATCGCGAGTGCGTTGTCCGCGGCCTAGGATGCGTCGGCTGCGCTGGTCAGCCGTCGTGAGTGCGGTGCGTGAAGAGCACTCGCGGGGCGCCGCAAGGGGAAACGGCGCGGCGCTGGGTCGGCTCGGGCGGACGAGCTGCGCGTACCTGGCGCTCCCGCTGTACTGTTCAGTAGGCCGTGCGGGGGCTAGTGCGGCGGGCAGCGGAGCAGGAGGAAATTCGGCGTGAAGGCGGAACCGGCCACCGCTGAACAGGCGGGCAGCGGGCAGAGCGTGGTCAAATCCGCCGATCGCGCGCTGGTGATCCTGGAGTTGCTCTCCCGAGGTCGGCATCGGCTCAGCGACATCGCCGAGACGCTGCGGCTACCGCTGTCCAGCGTCCACGGCCTGCTCGGCACCCTGGTGCACCGCGGGTTCGTCGAGTTCGACCAGACCACCCGGACCTACGGCCTGGGGTTGAAGGCCTGGACGGTCGGGCAGGGCTACACGGGGCACCGCGACATCGTGGGCCTGGCGCTGCCGCTGATGGAGCGGCTCGCCCAGGAGACCGGTGAGACGGTGCAGCTGTCCCGGCTGGACGGCATCGAGAACGTCTACATCGCGATCGCCGAGTCGCCGCAGCCGATGAAGCTGGTGTCCGCGGTGGGGATGCGGCTGCCCGCGCACGCGGTGGGGTTGGGCAAGGCGCTGCTGGCCGGGCTGCCGGACGACGAGCTGGGCCGCCGCTACCACGATGTGGCGTTGGAGCGCTTCACCGAGAACACCGTGAGCGAGTTGTCCGAATTGTTCGCCGAGATCGAGCAGACCCGGGCGCGCGGCTACGCCGTCGATGACGAGGAGTACATCATCGGCTGCCGCTGCGTGGCGATGCCGATTCGCGACCATTCCGGCGATGTCGTCGCCGCCATGTCGGTCTCGGCGCCGACGCCGCGCTGCGGGCCGAACTGGACCGACGAAACCCGCGCACCGCTGTCCACTGTGGTCGCATCAGTGGAGCAGCAGCTCCGCCGCTGACGCGCCGGGCGTTTTGTCCTTGTTCTTGAAGCGAAGGTACTGCTCACGAGCCGAACTGGACCGATCGTTTGGCCAGGCCTCGCCAGAATCCGTCGATGGCGCTGTGCGGCTGGTCGAGGTCCGCTCCGGCCGCGCCCAGCGTCACGAACAGCGGCACGAAGTGGTCGGGGCGCGGGTGGGCGAGTCGGATGGCGGGGGCTTTGTGCTCGAAATCGAGCAGGGCGTCGACGTCGCGCGCTTCGAGCGCCTTCTTGCCCCAGTCGTCGAACTCCATCGACCAGCTCGGGGTGGTCTTGGCGACCAGCGCGGCGAGGTTGTGGGTGAAGAAGCCGCTGCCCACGATGAGCACGCCTTCCTCGCGCAACGGCCGCAGCGCCGCACCGATGTGCATCAGGTGCTCCGGCCGCATGTTCGGCATGGACAGCTGCAACACCGGCACATCGGCGTCGGGATACATCTGCGTCAGCGGCACGTACGCGCCGCGGTCGAGGCCGCGCTCCGGGAACTCCTCCACCGGGGTGTCCGGTTTCTGCAGCAGGCCGCGGACGTGCGCGGCGAGGTCCGGGGCGCCCGGCGCGGTGTACTGGACCGCGTAGAAGCGATCGGGGAAACCCCAGAAGTCGTGGATGAGCGGCACGCTCGTGGTCGCGCCGATCGCCAGCGGGGCGTGTTCCCAGTGCGCCGAGACGATCAGGATCGCCTTCGGCTGGGGTAGCTGGCGGGCCCAGCAGGCGAGCTGGCCCGGCCACACCGGATCGTCGGCCAGTGCTGGAAAGCCGTGGCTGAGATAGATGGCGGGCATCCGGCTGGACGGCGCATCGACCATCGCGGTCCTCCCGGTTCTGGGTTGCCTTGCAGAGGCTAGCCGCTGGTTCGGGTTCGGGGAACTGGACGTGACGAAGCTGGCGCGGTGGGTCACGGCGTGGTGAGACGCGTGCCTCGCGCGGCTGAGCGCACTTGACGGGTGCCGGAATGACCTGCTCAAATTTTCATGAGATTGAACTTTGTTCATACATGTGAAGTTGATCTGGTTGGCATGAGGGGATCCGATGCGCGCTCTGGTGTTCCACGGTCCGGGATCGATCGCCGTCGAGCAGCGCCCGGACCCGGCACCCGGTCCGGGCGAAGTGCTGCTGGAGATCATCGCGACCGGGATCTGCGGCTCCGACGTGCACGGGTTCACCGGCGAGAACGGGCGGCGGCACCCGAACCAGGTGATGGGCCACGAGACGGTCGCGCGGGTGCGCGGCGGCGAGCCATCAGCCGGGACATCGGTCGGCGACGTCGTGACGGTGAACCCGGTCATCGGCTGCGGGCACTGCCCGACCTGCGCGGCAGGTGAGGAGCAGGCCTGCCCGCAGCGCCGGGTGATCGGAGTGGATCCGACGATCAGCTCCGCCTTCGCGGATCTCATGGTCGTGCCGACCCGCAACGTGGTCCCGCTGCCCGCCGGAGTTCCCGAGGAGCACGGCGCCCTCGTCGAGCCGCTCGCGGTCGGCTTCCACGCCGCCCGGCGCGGCCGGTGCAGCGGTGCGGACGCGGTGCTGGTGCTCGGCGGTGGGCCGATCGGTCAGGCGTGCGTGCTCGCCGCCAGGCGGCTGGGCGCCCAGCGGATCGTGGTCAGCGAGCCCGACCCGCAGCGGGCCGCGCTGGTCGCGGCCCTGGGCGCCCGACTGGTCACCCCGAGCACGGTCGGCACCGAGGCGGAGCGGCTGCTCGGCGGCAAACCGACCCTGGTGCTCGACGCGGTCGGCGCCACGGCCACCCTCGCGGTTGCGCTGGAGGTGGCCGCCCGCGCCGCCCGCATCGTGCTGGTCGGCATGAGCGAACCCAGCGTGACGCTGCCCGCCTACGAGATCAGCACTTCGGAACGTGAGCTGATCGGCGCTTTCTGCTACAACCGCGAGGATTTCGCCAGCACCGCGGCCTGGATCGCCGAGGCCGGGGCGCAGCTGGATCAGCTCATCAACAGCCGGGTCGGCTGGTCCGGCGCGCCCGGGGCGTTCCGCGACCTGGCCGCCGGAACCGCGCAGGCCAGCAAGATCCTCGTCGTACCCGCGAACCCATGAGGCCTTGCCTTCACCACCGGTTCCGATAGAAGGTCTTGGGGAAGCTGAATCGTGCTGGTCCAGGGGTGTGTCGCACCTCACCCGGCCCGTACCAGCCGGTGGTGCGGCGGCAGTGCCGATGTTCCGGTACCCGCACCGCCGAGCGAGATGTGCCGCGCACAGGTTAAGGAGTGAGATGAAGTTTCTCAGGTTGGGTCCGTTCGGGGCGGAGCGGCCGCACGTCGCGGACGACCAGGGCCGGGTGTTCGATCTGAGCCCGATCACGGGCGACATCGACGCCGAGTTCCTCAGCGGCGATGGCATCCAGCGGGCCCGCGCCGCGCTGGCCGCCGGTGAGCTCCCCGCGGTCGACGACCCAGGTGACGGCACCGGCCTGCGGGTCGGCGCGCCGATCGCCCGGCCGATGGCGGTGCTGTGCATCGGCCAGAACTACGTCGCGCACGCCGCCGAGTCCGGTTCGGCTCCGCCGGAGGTGCCGATCCTGTTCTTCAAGCACCCGAACACGGTCGTCGGACCCTACGACGAGGTGCTGATCCCGCGCGGCGCCGAGCAGACCGACTGGGAGGTGGAGTTGGGTGTGGTGATCGGGCGCCGGGCCCGCTACCTGGAAAGCGCCGAACAAGCGCTGGAGTGCATCGCCGGGTTCGTGGTGTCCAACGACGTGTCCGAGCGGGCCTTCCAGAAGGAGCAGTCCGGCGGGCAGTGGTCCAAGGGCAAGTGCTGCGAGACGTTCAACCCGGTCGGCCCGTGGCTGGTTCCGGCCGACGAGGTCGCCGATCCGCAGGCGTTGCGGCTGCGGTCCTGGGTCAACGGCGAATCGCGGCAGGACTCCAACACCGCGGACATGATCTTCGGTGTGGCGGAGATCATCCGGGATCTCTCGCAGTACCTGGTGATGGAGCCGGGCGACCTGGTCAACACCGGAACTCCGGAGGGCGTCGCGATGTCCGGGCGGTTCCCGTACCTGGCGGCCGGTGACGTGGTGGAGATGGAGATCGACGGTCTCGGCCGCCAGCGCCAGCAGCTCAAGTCGGCCTGACCGACTGGTCCTGATCCACGACCGTGCCCGATTCAACAAATGTGCCCGATCAACAAGCAGAACGGCCCGGCACCGAAGTTCTCGGTGCCGGGCCGCTCCCGTGTTGGTGAAGAAATGTCGCGGTGAGCCCCGCGCCATTGCGAAGGCGCACCGCGATTTCCAGCGTCGACCCCCAAACACGACGCTGCCTCTGGTGGCTCAGACAGCCAGCTTGCGGGCCTTCGCGTAACGGCCGTTCGCTGGCAGCCAGCACAGCACGATGGAGATGATCGCCGTCGCCAAGCCGACGAAGCCCATGATCTGCAGCATCGCCAGCCCCGGGCCGCTGGTGGCCGCGACCAGGTGCCCGATCAGCGAGAACACCGCGAAGATGGTGATCAGCACGCGGGCCCAGGTCGCGCCGTTGATGGCCAACAGCGTGAACAGCAGCACCGGCACGATGAAGACCAGCAGCAGGATCGACTTGAGGATGAGCTCCGCGTGCGCCGTCGAGATCAGCGTGTCCCACATGTCGAACTCCTTGAGCGTGGCGATCACGTCATCGGTGCCCGAGCCGCCGGTGACCGCGAGGAGTTCGTCGACCCCGAGTTCTTCGGGGTTGCTGTTGATGACGGCCGTCGCGTAGCTCTCGGCGAGCCCGCGGCCGCCAGCTAGGGCATAGATCGCGCCGATCAGGCCGGAGAGCGCGGAGATCCCGGCGATCACCAGCAGCGCCATCAGGGTGGCGGGGCGCTTGAGCGCGGATTTGGGGGTGCCGCTCATCGGGGGAGCGGTCGGGGATTGCGTCACGGCTTGTTTCTCCTTGCCAAGATTCAATGAAAGGGGGGATTTGAGTCGGGGTCCGCGAACGCGGCCGTCACCTCGACCTGTGGTCGTGATGCCGTCGGCCTGGTCGGCCGGGGTGACTTTCGCCGCAGCACTTCCCAGCGGCAGCGGGCTGTTCCCAGGTGGAGAACAGGTCGAGGCAGCCGGTAGCCGTGCTGGCCACCGCGCGCCGCTGCTGTTGCTCGACACGGCCATCTGCAGCGCGGACCCCCGCGCTGTCCGAACAGCCCTCAGCCGACGTCGCGCTCCCGTGGAGCGCAACGATGGTGGTGCGCATGGTGCTTCGCGAATCCTTTCCGTGCAGGCTGCGGTGCTCACGCCACCGCAGGCCCGCGTCCGTGCGAAATGCCCCGATGTCACCGGCTGGGTGCGAACCGAGCCGGGCGGTCGATGAAGGACCGCCGTTGGGGCGAGGCAGATCATTACACCGCGCTGCACCGGTTTCCAGCGCTTCGCGGAAAAATTCCGGAGATTATTAGTTCTGGCACGCGGATCAGTTCGGCGCACTACACTCCGATCCGAAAACGGAAGAGAGGGAAGCATGCCGTGCCGTTAGCCGGAACCACCAGTCTGCCCGCGACGGACTTGCGAAGTCGATTGCTCCAGTCGCCGGCCGCGCTGCTGGATACCACAATGGACCAGCTACGAACGCTGATTCTGGTGCATGAAGCAGGAACCGCGCTTGCTGCGGCGCGCTTGCTGGGACGCGAACAGTCCAGCGTGCAGAAGCAGTTGGACACGTTGAACCGCAACTTCAAGCAGCTCTGCGGGGAACCGCTGGTCATCAAACAGGGACGCGGAAAGCATGTGTTGTTCACCGCTTCCGGGAACGCCTTCGTGGAGATCGCGCGCGACACCTTGCAGGACTGGCTCGACGGGGTGCACGAATCGCGACGACTGCGCGGAGAAATGGTTACTGTCGGCACCACTCGCTTCACTCTCGGTTTCCTGGTTGCGGCCGGAGAGCACGTTGCCGACGAATTCCACGAACGCGGGATCGAACTGCGCGTTACGCACTTGCGGACCCGTGAACTGCTGGCGGCGTTGCGCACGAAACAAGCCGACCTGGTCTGCGGCAGCGTGCTGATCTCCGACGACGACCAGGAAGCGCTGGCGGACTTTGACGTGATGGAGTGGCGGCGCAGCGGGTTGAGCCTGGTCACGAACCTGACCGCCGAACAGTTGCCGAACCGGGTGATCGGGGTCAGCGATCTGCGTTCGGTGCCGCTGGTGATCCCGGCCAGCGGTTTGATCTCGGGATTCCTGCACGGCTGGTTCGGCACCGACTTCCGGGAGAAGCTCGACATCGCCGCCGAAATCGACGACGTGCGCTACGGATTCGACCTGCTGCGCTCGGAACTGCTGCACGGCTGCATGATCGTCACCCAAGGCGTGGGTGAGGCCGCCGGGGACGGGCGGCTGCCAGAGGGCAGGGGGCTGCGCACCGTCGAGCTGGTCAACGACATCGGCCCGCGGATGCACGTGCTGGTCGGCGCATTCACGCGGCGCGGCGAACGGCAGAGCTACTACGCGGAACATCCGTTGAATCTGCTGTGGAGGGCGCTGGAGTTGGAGAACGCGAAGTGGAAGCGGGGCGAGCTCTCCACCGCCAAAGCCTCCTGACTCGGCATCGATTTAGGGAGTGCGCGGGTTGGTTTGCTCTCGCGGTGCGGGTAGCGGAACCTCAGTGCCTGTCTTTGAAGTGGTCGTGTCGGGCAGTCCGCCTCGGGTGAGGTGGGCGATTTCGCGCGAAATCGCCGTCTCCCCTGCGGGGCGGGTGGCGATTTCGCGCGAAATCGCCAGGTCTGCCACTCGCACCGCGAAGCAGGACGAGTTCGAAGACAGGCTCTCAGAGGTCTTCTCGTCTCCGGGATCCCTGACTTGTGTATGTCCGATACACCAGGTCGTGGCTGTCCTCGCGAGATAACTCGGGGTGCGGGGTGTCCCCGCATGGCACTGCCTGAGAACCCGCGGCGGTGCCAGCTGCGAGGGTGGCGGGAAGCGGCTGACGCCGCTTGCCTGACGACCACCTGCGGTCCCGCCCAATCCGCGCGAGCTCTTAGTTGAAAACAGTGGGAGTTGTCCACGGGTTTCTACGGCCCGACACAGCTGATGCGGTAATCGCGGGCGGTTTTCCCTGGTTCCTTCGGGTTTTCGCGTTGGACTGTACGGCGCAATCCAAATGTGAGCGTCTTTCATTCTTACTGTTGAGTAGTTAGCGTCCAGGATCGGTGACAACCGATCGAGAGGACCTGGCATGCCGCGACGTTCGCGCACCACGGCCGCGCTGAGCGCCGCGGCAACAGTCGGTTCGCTGTTGATCGCACCGGCCTCCGCCGCCGCGGTAGTCCCCGAACCCGCCCCGGACTACTGCGGCCAGCAGTGCCACCACATCCTGCCGCCCGGCCAGAACGGCAACGCCACCTTCGCCGACCTCGTCGCGCACATGCTGGTGGGCACCCGGCCGCCGCACTCCGACGACCAACTCGCCAAGTACGCCGGACTCGCCGGGGGCTACTCGGAACTGACCACCGCGACCATCGAGGAGTTCTTCAACGACAACTCCTTCGGCGTGCGGCCCGACGACGTCGAACGGACCTACCAGCCTCGCGAGGACGTCACCATCGTCCGGGACAAGACCGCCGGAGTTCCGCACATCTACGGCACCACGCGGTCCGGCACCACCTTCGGCGCGGGCTACGCGACAGCCGAGGACAAGCTGTTCCTGATGGACGCGATGCGCCGGGCCGGGCGCGGTGAGGTGACCCCGTTCGCCGGTGGCGCACCGGCCAACCGCGAGCTGGAGCAGCGGTTCTTCGCCGCCGCCCCGTACACCGAGCAGGAGTTGCGGCAGCAGATCGACGCGGCCGCCCAATGGGGCGAGCGCGGGCGGCAGGCGCTGGACGACGCGAAGTCCTACGTGGACGGGATCAACAGCTACATCGAGGAATCGCACCGCGGCCGCTACTTCCCCGGTGAGTACGTCGCCACCGGGCACATCGACCCGATCACCAACGAGGGGCGGATCGAGCCGTTCGAGCTCACCGACCTGGTGGTGCTCGCGTCGCTGGTCGGCGCCCAGTTCGGCGGTGGTGGCGGCAACGAGGTGCAGAACGCGGTTGCGCGGATGTCGCTGCACGAGCGGTTCGGCCCGGAGCGCGGCGAGCAGATCTGGTCCGCGTTCCGCGCCGAGAACGACCCCGAGGCCATCAGCACCATCCACGATGGACAGTCGTTTCCCTACGGCGGTGCGCCGGAGGACCCGCAAGGCGCCGCGCTGCCGGATCCCGGATCCGTTGCCCCGCAACAACTGGTGTTCGACCCGACGGGTTCGGCAGCGGAACCAGCGGAACCGGACACCCAGGCTGAATCGGGCAATCCGCCGCCGACGACCGACGATCCGGTGGAGGGCCTGCGCGGCATCTTCGACGACGGCGTGGTGCCAGCCGACATGGGACAACCGCGCGGCATGTCCAATGCGCTCGTGGTATCCGGGGCGCACACCGAAAGCGGCCACCCGGTAGCCGTTTTCGGGCCGCAGACCGGCTACTTCTCACCGCAACTGCTGACCCTGCAGGAACTCCAGGGGCCGGGCATCTCGTCGAAGGGCGCCTCCTTCGCCGGGCTGAGCTTCTACACCTTGCTCGGCCGCGGCCAGGACTACGCCTGGAGCGCCACCACCGCGTCGCAGGACATGATCGACACCTACGCCGTCGAGCTTTGCGAACCCGACGGTCGCCCGGCGACGAAGGACTCGAACTCCTACCGCTTCCGCGGCGAATGCCTGCCGATGCAGACGGTGGAACGCGACAACGCCTGGCAGCCGAACCTCGGCGACGACACCCCGCAGGGCTCCTACCGGCTGGTGTCCTTCCGTACCCGCTACGGCCCGGTGACGCATCGGGCGACCATCGCCGGGTTGCCCGTCGCGTACACCACCGCCCGCTCCACCTTCCTGCACGAGGTCGACTCGATCATCGGGTTCCAGAAGTTCAACGACCCGAGCGCGATCACCTCGGCGCAGGACTTCCAACGCGCCGCCTACGACATCAACTACACGTTCAACTGGTTCTACGCGGACGCCAACGACACGGCCTACTTCAACTCCGGGGCCAACGTGGTGCGCAAGCCGACGGTCGACCCGAGCATGCCGGTCGTCGCCGACCCGGCGTTCGAGTGGCAGGGGTGGAACCCGGCTGACAACACCGCCGCCTACACGCCGTGGCGGGAACATCCGAACTCGATCAACCAGGACTACTACATCAGCTGGAACAACAAGCAGGCGCCCGGAACCGCTGGCGACCGGGCGGAGAAGAGCGCGGTGCAGCGCGGCGACCTGCTCGATCACCGCGTCGGCGAGCACCTGGCCGCCGGTGGCAAGTTCAACCGCGGCACGCTGACCCAGGCGATGGCCGACGCGGGGGTCACCGACCTGCGCGCCGAACGCGTGCTGCCCGACCTGTTCCGGTTGATCGACAGCCAGCCGATCGCCGATCCGCAGACGGCGGCGTTGGTCGACGAACTCCGCGCGTGGCTCGCAGCTGGCGGCAAGCGGGTGGAGACCGAACCGGGCAGCCAGCGGTACGCGCACGCCGACGCCATCGAGCTGCTGGACGCGTGGTGGCCGCTGCTGGTGCGCGGCGAATTCGAACCCGTGCTGGGCGCCCCGGCGTACCAGGCGCTGACCGACATGATGCAGATCAACGAGTCGCCGTCGGGTTGGCAGAACGGCGAGCCCGGCCTGCACGTCGGCCAGGGCCACCAGGGCTCGTCGTTCCAATTCGGCTGGTACGGGCAGGTGTCCAAGGACATCCGCGCGGTGCTCGGCGAGCCGGTGCCCGGCGGGTTCGGACAGCCGCTGTGCGGCGGCGGCGATCCCGGCGCCTGTCGGCAGATGCTGCTGGACACCCTGCGATCGGCGGCGCAGACCCCGGCGGAGCAGACCTACCCCGGCGACGCCGACTGCGCGGCAGGCGACCAGTGGTGCGCGGACGCCATCTTGCAGACCAAGATCGGCGGCATCGCCCAGCACAAGATCAGCTGGCAGAACCGCCCCACCTACCAACAAATCATCGAGTTCCCAACCCACCGCTGATTTGCCGCCTTCGACCTAGTCTTGCGTTGCGGTGCGGGCCAAGCGGCTGGCGCCGCGTCAAAGAAGCTCAAAGACAGGGCGCTGACCCGGTCGGGTGAGCAGTGTTGGGCACCTTTGACCGGCTTACTCGGTCAAAGGTGCCCTTCACCTGTTCAACAACTCTGGTGTGGGTGGGTTATCGCGCTTACCGTCGGGGTGGACGAACGGAGGGTGCTGTGGCTGATCTTGGTGCTGTGCTGGGCCGACTCGATGACATCCGGGATGATCTGACCGCTCTCTACAAGGATTTGCACGCCAATCCCGAGCTGTCCTTCGGCGAACACCGGACCGCCGCTGAGGTTGCGCGCCGCCTGCGAGCCCTGGGCCTGGAGGTCACCACGGGCGTGGGCCGCACCGGTGTGGTTGGGGTGCTGCGCAACGGCGAAGGGCCGACGGTGCTGCTGCGCGCGGACTTCGACGCGCTGCCGGTGCTGGAGCAGACCGGCCTCGACTACGCCAGCACCCAGCGCGGCACCGACCCGGACGGCAACGATGTTCCGGTGATGCACGCATGTGGCCACGACATGCACGTCACCTGCCAGCTCGGCGCGCTCGACCTGCTGGTCACCGCCCGCGACCGGTGGTCCGGCACGATCATGGCGATCTTCCAGCCAGCCGAGGAGATCGGTGCCGGCGCCCAGGCGATGATCGACGACGGATTGTTCGACCGGTTCGCCAAACCCGACGTGTGCCTCGGCCAGCACGTGTTCCCGTTCCAGTCCGGATCGGTGGGCACGATCAGCGGCCCCAGCATGTCCGCGGCGGATGGGCTGAAGATCACCATGTTCGGCCGTGGCGCGCACGGTTCGCAGCCGCAGAACGCCATCGACCCGGTCGTGATGGCGTCGGCGACCGTGATGCGGCTGCAGACCGTGGTGTCCCGCGAGGTCGCCGGGGACGACACCGCGGTGGTCACCGTCGGCGCGATCAGGGCGGGCACCAAGGACAACATCATCCCGGACCAGGCCGAACTGCGGGTCAACATCCGGTCGTTCGACGAGCAGGTCCGGGAGCGGATGATCGGTGCGGTCAAGCGGATCGTGCACGCCGAGGCGCTGGCTTCCGGGGCCGAACGCGAGCCGGAGTTCGAACGCCTCACCGACTTCCCGGTGCTGGTGAACGACCCCGAGGCCACCGACCGGACCACGGCGGCGCTGCGCAAGCAGCTCGGCGACGAGCACGTGTACCAGCTGGATCCGGTGACCGGCAGCGAGGACGTCGGCCTGTTCGGCACCGCGGCCGGTGTGCCGACCTGCTACTGGTTCTTCGGCGGCGTCGAGCAAGCGGAGTACCTGGCGGCGAAGCAGGCGGGCACGCTCAGCCGCGACATCCCGTCCAACCACTCGCCGTTCTTCGCCCCGGTCATCGAGCCGACGCTCACCACCGGAGTCACCGCGATGACCACCGCGGCCCTGGAGTGGCTGGCCGCCCGGTGACCGGTGCCGCCCGCCAGCAGTTCACGTGCCTGTGTTGCCGTCGATGCGTTCGCGCAGCAGGTCGGCGTGGCCGTTGTGCCGCGCGTACTCGGCGAGCAGCTGGCACATGACCCAACGCAGCGAGATCGGCTCGCCGGTGCAACGGCGAACGCCGGTCTCGTCCAGCGAGGCGGCCGCCGCCACGATCTCGCGGGAGCGCGCGCACTCCGCCTGCCAGATCTCCAGCGCGGTCGCGAAGTCGCCGCCCACGTCGTCGAAGTCCTGGTCCGGATCGTCGTCCGAGTAGTAGAGCAGCGGAACGTCTTCCTGGGCGAACTGGATCCGGAACCACCACCGCTCGACCCCGGCCAGGTGGCGCACCAAACCGTGCAGCGACAGCCCGGACGGCTCGATCAACCGCGCGGAAAGCTGCGCGGGCGGTACATCGGCGCACTTGAGCGCCAAGGTCTCCCGATGCCAGTCCAGGAAAGCGCTGAGCGTCTCCAGCTCGGTCCCGGTGGTCGGCGGCTCGGCACGCGAACCCCCCTGGCCCCACCGCTGCGAAGTGAAAACCACCGATTCCGCCATACCCAACCTCCAACTCAACCACCCCCAACCCTCCCACCACCCCCCGACACCCCACCGCCCCCGAGCCCGACGAGCGCGGTTGTGACGAGGGTTTGGGGGGCGGGGTTCGGGGTTTCGGTGAAGTGGTGGAAGAAGGCGTTCTGGAGGCAGGCGCCGAGGAGTAGGGCGGCGGCCGCTGCGGGGTCGGCTTCGGGGTTGATCGCGCCTGCTCGTTGTTCGGCGGCGAGGTAGGCCGCCAGGGCGTCGCGGGCCACGTGGGGGCCGAGGTGCCGGTCTCGCAGTGCGTTGCGGTGTGCTGCCAGCAGGTTCGGCTCGGAGAACAGGGACGCCGCGATCGGGAAGGTTTCGGCGTTAGTGAACACTCACCAACCCAGTGGGGAAACCATGCGGATCACGATCTTCGGCGCCACCGGGGGCACCGGAAAGCACCTGCTCGAACAGGCCTGCGCGGCGGGGCACCAGGTCACCGCCGTGGTGCGGGACCCGGCACGGCTGACCTACGCGCACCCGGAACTGTCGGTGGTGCGGGCCGACGTGATGGATCCCGCCGCGATCCGACCGCACCTGGCCGGGCGGGACGCGGTGCTCTCGGCGATCGGTGCGCGCAGCACCAAGCCGCCGATCACGGTCCAGACCGACAGCACGACCAGCATCCTCACGGCGATGGCCGACGCGGGCGTGCGCAGGTTCCTCGTGGTCAGCACCAGCGGCATGCTCACCGACGGCGACGGTCCGATGAGCAAGTACGTGGTCAAGCCGATCCTGTGGCGCATCCTGAAGCACCCGTGGACCGACATGGGGCACATGGAGGACGTCGTCCGGGCCAGCGAGTCGGACTGGACGATCATCCGGCCGCCGATGCTCACCGACGGGCCGCGCACCACCCGCTACCGGACCGCGACGAACCGGAACGTTCGCGGCGGCAACCGGATCTCGCGCGCGGATCTGGCCGACTGCGTGCTGCGCCAGCTGTCCGATCCGGACTCGATCCGCGCTGCGATCTCGGTCGCCGACTAGGAGCTCGCCCTCGTCCGCACCGGTAGAGCCCCGGCACGAAGCCCGGCCTACTGGGTGATCAGACCGATGTCGAGGTTCGGCACCTGGTTGATCTTGCCGTCGACCAGCTCGATCACGGCGGTCGCGGTGCCGTCGGCCGGATCGGCATCGGAGTCGGTCTCGGGGGCACCGACGTGCTGCGGTGCGAACGCCATGCCCTCGGGTGGCACGAAGCGCAGGACGTAGGTGCTGGTTCCCTCGTTCCGCAACGCGTAGTTCCCGGTGCCGTCGCTGCCGCTGCCCCACCGGCCGATCCAGAACTGGATGTTCGGCAGCAGCGGCTCATCCGGCTGGCGCTGTCCGTCGGCGTTGACGTCGTGCCAGGTCACGCCGGTGATGTCGGCGCCGAGCTTGCCGAAGTCGGCGACGCTGGTACCGCCCGCGGTCACGTCGACGACGACCTCGCTCGGGGTGGTCAGCTGGTAGCCGATCGGGTTGATCCCGACCAGGTACCGACCGGGCGGCACATCGGGAATCTCGTACGTGGCATCGGGATTCGTCCCGACGGTCGCCACCGACGTGCCGTCCAGGTGGTACAGGCCAACGGCGCTGAAGGCGCTGGGCTCGCCGGTCTGCCACCGGCCGTCGACGTTTCGGTCGTAGAAGTTCAATCCGCGCACCGTTGCGGTGTCCGTCGGCTGGGCTGTCGCCGGAACCGCCGCCCCCAGCAGCGCCAGCGCGCCAGCGGCCACGAACATCGTGCGCTTCCCGCATTTCCCGACCATCACGTCTCCGATCGCAGGTGAGAACCGTCCTGCTGGCGTAGACGCGCGATGCCCCCCTCCCGGTTGCCACCGGTTGCGCCCGGCGTTATCGGGTCGCCGGGCCGGGTTTCGATTCGACCTGTTCCGCGAGGTCCATCGTCGGGGGCGGGGTGCGGAACAGGCGGGTCAGGTAGGTGAGGTAGATGATGCCCGCGGCCAGCCAGATCGAGCCGAGCACCAGCGCGGCCCGGTCGAGGTTGACCAGCAGCCAGACGTCGACCACCGCGCCGATCACCGGCACCACGACGTGCGACAGGATCTGGGGCCGTCGGCCCGCCACGCGTTCGTGCAGGAACAGGGCCAGCACGCTCACGTTCACCGCGGTGAAGGCGACGAACGCGCCGAAGTTGATGAACGAGGTCGACGTCGACACGTCCAGCATGAGGGCGATGAGCCCGATCACGCCGGTGAGCACGATGTTGAACACCGGAGTGCCGAAGCGGGCGTGCAGGTAGCCGAACACCTTGCGCGGCAGCACCCCGTCGCGGCCCATGGCGAACAGCAGTCGAGCGGCACTCGCCTGCGCCGCGAGCCCGGAGGCGAACTGCGCGACGACGAGTCCCGCGAGGAACACCGCGGCGAACAGGTCCCCGGCGATGGTCGTGGCGATCTGGAAGGCCGCCGAGTCCGGCTCCGCGAAGCTACCGGGGTGCACCAGCTGCGTCGTGTAGGCGACGAGGACGAAGATGCCGCCGCCGATGAGCGCGATGAGCAGGATGGCCCGCGGCATGGTGCGGCGCGGGTCGACGGTCTCCTCGGTCAGCGTGGTCACCGCGTCGAAGCCGAGGAACGAATACGCGGCCAGCGCCGCACCCGCCGAAACGCCGCCCCAGGTGGTCAAACCGTTCGCGAACGGCGCGCCGCTGAACCATGCGCCCGGACCATCGGCGACGAGCAGGTGCCGCAGCGACAGCACCACGAAGATCGCCACCACCAGCAGCTGGAAGGCCATCAGCAGGAAGTTGGCCTTGTTCGCCACCTTGATGCCCAGCACGTTCAGGCACGTCGTGGCGGCGATGAAGGCGAGGATCCAGATCGAGAACGGCACCGAGGGGAACTGGGCCTGCAGGTAGGTGGCGCCGATCAGCCAGATGACCATCGGCAGGAAGAAGTAGTCGAGCAGCACCACCCACCCGACGAGGAAACCAACCCGGGAGTCGATGGTGCGGCGCACGTAGGTGTAGGCGGATCCGGCCACCGGGTGGGCGCGCGCCATGGTGCCGTAGCTGTAGGCGGTGAACAGCATGGCGACGAGTGCGAGCAGGTAGGCCGACGGCGTGGCGCCGCTGGTGAGTTCCGAGACGATGCCGAAGGTGCCGAGCACGATCAGCGGTGTCATGTAGGCGAGGCCGAAGAGGACGACCGACCCGAGCCGCAGCGAACGGCGCAGGGACGGGGTGGCGTCGGGCATTGCTGGCTCCAGCTGTCGGGACATCGTGGTGGTGCGCTCAGCGTGGCGGTTCCGGGGTCGCCGGAGTCCAGCGGTGGGCCTCGATGCGGCCTTGGTAGAGCGGTAGTTCCAATGGTGCGTCCGCGTCGGTGAAGTGCGCCCACATGCGGTTGAGCCCGGCGGTGCCGACCTCGCGGGTGCGGGTGACGGCGTCGAGGTCGAGCACGTCGGTGAGCAGGGTGGCACCCGAGCCGGGTGCTTGCGCGCGGACCTGGCCCTCGGGGTCGACGACGAGGCTGTGACCGGTGCCGACCGGTCCGGCCGCGTTGACGCTCAGCACGTATACCTGGTTCATGATCGCGTTGGCGCGGGCCAGGACGATTTCCTGCGCGCGGTCGCTGGTGGTCGTCTGCACCGGGTTCACGATCACCTCGGCGCCCAGCCAGGCCAGCTGCCTGGCGGTCTCCGGGAACCAGGCGTCGTAGCAGATCGAGAAGCCGAGGCGGCCGATCCCGGCGGCGTCGAAGACCACGAAGTGATCGCCGGGGTCGTAGGGCTCGTAGGGCCGCCACGGGAACACCTTGCGGTAGGCGGCCGCCAGTTCGCCCTGCGGCGAGAACGCCAGCGCGGTGTTGAACAGCTCACCGTTGTCGCCGCGCTCGCACACGCTGCCCGGCAGCAGCCAGATGCCCAGGTCGCCCGCCAGTTCGGCGAGCTGCTTGGTGCGCGGGCCGGACAGCGGTTCGGCGGCGGCGTTGAGCTGGGCGTCCCGCTCGGCCCTGGTGCCCGACACCCCGCAGAGGTGCAGCTCGGGGTAGGTCAGGAGTGCGCCGCGGGACGACAGGCTGGCGGCCAGCGTCTCGACCTCTGCGGCGAAGCCCGAGAAGGGCGCAGTGGCCGCGACGGGCGTTGCCTGGGCGAGTGCAACGGGCAGTGGTCGAGGCATGCCAAAAAAATAGAGCAAGATGAGCAGTTAAACAAGAGTGCTCATTTCGATCAGTTTTCTCGGCATGCACGGTTAGAGTGGGATTCATGCGTGGCAGCATCGACGCGAACACCAGCCAGCCTGTGGTGTCTCCGGGCAGGCTCACCGCACCGGAGCTGTCCGGAATCCGCCGACTCTCCGCCTTGGAGACCGTGCGCGCGCGCATCGCGCTGGCCGTGGAGCTCGACCTGCTGAAGCCGGGCGAGTGGTTACCGACCAGCGACCAGATCGCCGCGGCGCTGGAGGTCTCCGAGATCACCGCGCGGCGTGCGCTCGTGTCGCTCGTCGGCGACGGCGTGCTGGAGCGGATCAGGGGGCGGGGCGGCGGAACGCGCGTCGCCGCGCGGCCCGCGCAGTCGGCGGTGAGCGCGACGGCGATCTACCAGTCGGCGGCGGCCGAAGTGCGCAAGCTCATCGACCATCGCCTCGTGCTGGAATGCGGCATCACGCATCTCGCGGCGGCCCACGCCAACCAGCAGCACCTGGACGGGCTCGCCGCGCTGGTCGAGGCGATGGACGCGGCGCAGAGCTGGGCCGAGTTCCACGGCTACGACGAGCAGTTCCACCTCGCGGTCGCGGCGGCCAGCGGCGTCCCGTCGGCCATCGAGCAGTACGGGCAGGCGCTGCGCGAGCTCTACCGCTTCTACCTGCCGTATCCGTTGGACTACCTGCGCGAGTCCAACGACGAGCACCGCCGTCTCGTCGCCGCTCTGCGCGACCGCGACCCCGCCACCGCGGTCGACATCGCCGACCGCCACGTCCGAGTACTCCACGAGACGATGTTCATCGGGCTACCCGAGCCCGGGTCGTGAGCCGTCAGGTGAGTTCGAGGCCGCCGTCGACGGTGAGGACCTGGCCGGTCAGCCAGGTGGTGGTGGGGTCGGCGAGGCGCACGATCCATTCGGCGACTTCGGTCGGTTCGCCGCGTCGGCCGAGCGGAACGCGGCTCGCCTCCTCCTGTTCGAGCGAGGTGACGGCGTCGGCGGAAAGGCCGGACGAGGCCAGCGCTTCGCTTTCGGTGGGACCCGGCGCGACGGAGTTGACCCTGATGCGGTCGCCAGCGAGTTCGAGCGCCCAGCTGCGGGTGAGCTGTTCGACGGCGGCCTTGGTCGCGGCGTAGTGCGCCGCGCCGGGCAGCGGCCGGTGCCCGAAGGTGCTGGAGACGTTGACGATCGAGCCCCGGGACTCCCGCAGGTGGGGCAGCGCGGCTCTGGCGAGCAGGCTGGGCGCCGTGACGTTGAGGGCGAACAGGTCGTTGACGCGTGCCGCGGTCGTCTCGGCCAGCGGCATGAACGTGGTGGCACCGGCGTTGTTGACCAGGACGTCGATTCGGCCCCACCGATCAGCCGCCGCGTCGATGACCGCCCGCGGTGCGTCGTCGGCCCGGATGTCGGCGGACAACGTCGCGATGCCCGGGTGAACGGCTGCGGTGTCGGCCAGCGCGTCCTGGCGGCGCCCGACACCGAGGACCCGGGCACCGGCATGCGCGAACGCGATCGCCGTGGCGCGGCCGATCCCGGACCCAGCTCCTGTGACGATCACGACCCGATCAGCGAAGTCGACCATCCGCGCAACGCCCCTTTCCGGGTCTGCCTTCCGCTCTGCTACCGGCACGAGTTGGAGGGCAGACCATCGTTCGATGTTCGTAGAACATCGAACAAGGTAACATCGGCAGCATGCGACAGCCACCGCATCCCCGCATCGGCGAGATCCAGCTGACCGATGTCCTGGGCGCGCTCAGCGACCCCATCCGGGTCGGGTTGGTGCGGCTGCTCTCCGACGGTCAGGAGCGCGGCTGGGGCGAACTGCGGGCGCCGGTCGCGAAATCCACCCTGAGCCACCACCTGCGGGTGCTGCGCGATGCCGGGATCACCTTGACCCGCAAGGAAGGCACCCGCTGCTTCGTCGTGCTGCGCCGCGCGGATCTCGACGGCCGGTTCCCCGGCCTCCTCAAGTCGGTCCTCGACGCCGCGGCGGGCGACGACGTGGGCCAGCAGGTCCACGCGGCGACCGAGCTCCAGCCGCTCGGCGGCGCTTGCTGACAGTGTTCCGGTGCGGACGATCTTCCGCCCTGGGGTGGCGGCCGCGGACCGGTTCGGCAGCAGCGCCGCGATCGGTCCTCGCGCCGGGCGTAGCTGATGCGGGTCGCCCCCGGAGAGCACCAGGGCGAGTGCTCGGCTCGGAACACGACTTTCGTTGCGGGTGCGGAGCTGATCGCCGGGGCCTCAAGCCGGGCATTCGGCGTCGATCAACGCGACCGCTGCGCTGCGCGCATCGCTGATCATGCTTTTGTCGTCACAGGAAGTGGACAGTGCGGTCGCGCCCTCGAACAGGACGGCCAAATGCCTGCCGAGTCGCTCCGGGTTGGTGGCACCTGCTTGGCCCGCGGCCTCGATCAGCCGTTGGCGGAACGTCTCCTTGTGCTCTGCCACCAGGCGTGCGACTTCGGGCATCGCCCCGGCGGCTTCCACGGCCGCGTTGTGGAACGGGCAGCCTCGGACGGTGCCGCCATGATCCTCTTCGAGCCGGTCGAAGATCGCCAGCAGGCGGTCTCGCGGTGTGAGGTCCGTGCGCAGCACCTGCTGCTCGGCGGTGCGTCGGCTCTCCATGTCCAACCGGCGCAGATAGGCCGCAACGAGATCGTTCTTGCTCTTGAAGTGCTGGTACAGGGTCCGGATGGAAACGTGTGCCACCTCGGCGATCTGGGCGACGCCGGTGGCGTGGATGCCTTGGTCGTAGAACAGCTCGACGGCCGTTTCGAGGATCCGCTCACGTGCCCCGCGGCCGCCGCGTCGCGGTGCGGTGTTCGATGCCAGCTGGGTTCCCATGCGCCAAGTATAGCGATCGTTGTACAAGTTTTCGCCGTTGTGCTACGGTCGAAGTAGAGCGATCGATGTACATCGGTGTTGATCGTCGGCCTCCGCGCTGCTGATCCACGCTGCAGCCCCGTCTCGCAGAAAGCCAGTCGCCATGCAGCACTTCACCTTCGGCCGGAACAACGGATTGCGCGTCTCCGAACTGGCCCTCGGCACCGGGAACTTCGGCACGCGTTGGGGCGTGGGCGCGGATGCGGCCGAGGCCCGCAAGATCCTCGACCGGTTCGCCGAAGCAGGCGGGACCTTCCTGGACACCGCGGAGTCCTACCAGGCCGGGCAGTCGGAGGAGATCCTCGGCGAACTGCTGGTCGGCAGGCGGGATCAGTTCACCCTGGCCACCAAGTTCGCCATCGGAGGCACGCCCGACCAGGGCGTGCTGGCCACCGGGAACGGACGCCGGAGCATGGTTCTCGCCGTCGAGCAGAGCCTGCGGCGGCTCAACACCGACCGGATCGAACTGCTGTGGGTGCACTACCCGGACGGCGTCACCCCGATCGAGGAGATCGTTCGGGGTTTCGACGATCTGGTCCGAGCGGGCAAGATCCTCTACGGCGGCCTGTCGAACTTCCCCGCTTGGCGCACGGCCCGGGCCGCGACCATCGCCGAACTGCGCGGCTACAGCCCGATCGCCGCCGTGCAGCTGGAGTACAGCCTCGTCGAGCGGACCGGCGACCGCGACATCCTGCCCATGGCGCAGGCGCTCGGGCTGGGGGCCGCGTTCTACTCGCCGCTGGCCGGTGGCCTGATGACCGGCAAGTACCGCAGCGGGCAGGACGGCCGGATCTCCGCGCTCCCGTCCCTCGTGCGCACCGAGACCAGCGAGCAGGCCACGCGCATCGTGGACGCCGTGCTGGCCACCGCCGCGGAGCTGGCGATCCCGCCTGGGCAAGTCGCCACGGCCTGGCTCCGGCAGCTGGGCGAACGCGCCGCGACGCCGTACGTGACGGTCATCGGACCGCGCACCCCGGAGCAGTTGGACGACTACCTCGGTTCGCTGGACGTCCGGCTCGACGACGACCAGTTCGCGCACCTGGACGAGGTCAGCCGCGTCTCGCTCGGCCAACCGCACGACCTGCTGCTGGCGAGGCGCCACCAAACCCTCGGCGGCCCCGACGCGAACTTCCGCCCGCCGCACAGCCCCGTCGCCTGACACCGCAGGTCCGGGCGATCGCCACTTCGCGCGCTGCCAGCGGACGCGGGCTGAGCAGCTCCGCCCGACCGCGGATCTCGATAGGCGAGAAGCCGATGAGAGGTGACCACCGCACCGTGAGGTCGGCCCCCGCGGTGGCCGGTTCAGCTGAGCTTGCTGAAGCGGATGGTGCCCGCGCCGGACGTGCCTGAGGCGGGTGCGTTTCGCGGAATATCCCCAACGTCGTTGGGGTACCAATGCCCGACCAGGTTGGCGTACGTCGGTGAGCTGCGGAGCAACATTCCGTGCGTGCCAGCGTGAAGACCCGTGTTGTCCAGCAGCAGGACCCGATCCGCCCGCAGCGCCGAGCTGATCCGGTGCGCGATCACGACGAGGGTGCCGGAACGACGCGCGAAAGCACGTTCGGCGCGCTCTTCGACCGCCGGGTCCAAGTGGCACGTCGCCTCGTCCAGGATGATGACGCGCGCCGGGGACAGGTAAACCCTTGCCAGGGTCACCAGCTGCTGCTGGCCTCCGGTGAGCGCATCGGGGTTGATCTCCCCGTCATAGCCGCCGTGCTCGGCAACGAGTTCTTCCAGCCCGATCACGAGCACCGCCTCGTCCAGTTTAGCGTCCGCTGCCTCCGGTGCGAGGTAGGTGAGGTTTTCCCGCACAGTGCCCGCGAAGACGTACGCCTGCTGTGGGACCAGTGCGATCACCGATCGCAGCCACGGGGCGCGGAGCCTGTCCAGTTCGATCCCGCCCAGTCGGACCACACCTTCTTGCGGTGACTCCAAGCCCGCGAGCAAACTGGCCAAAGTGGACTTCCCGATGCCGCTGGTACCGAGGACGGCGATGTGTTCCCCTTCGCGGATGCGGAGGTTGGCCTCCCGCAACACGGGGTGGGCATGCGGGCCGTAGCGGAAGGTCACGCGCTCCAGCCCGAGGTCGTAGCGATCCACCGATAGGGTGCCGCCCGGCAGGAGTTCGTGAGCGACGCTGTACCGAGCGAGCCGGTTCAACACGGTGACCAGTTCCAGACCTACGTTGCCGACCGTGTTGATCAGCGTCCGCAGCGCCGGTTCCAGCCCGGACATCAGGTATGTCGCCGCGCCGAGCAGTGCTCCCGCGCTGAGCTGGCCCGACGACAGCAGCCACGGGGCGAGGATGAAAAGCATCACCAGCGGGACTCGACCGGTTAGGCCGATGACGCCGACCCTGATCCCGCCGATGCTGGCTACCTTGGTCAATGCACCGGCATGCGTCCTAAGTACGTCGTCCAAATCGGACTCGGCGCGCTTGCTGCCATCGTTGGCGATGACATCCCGCAGCGCGCCGAGGACGTCACCGGCACGCTCGCTGAGTCGTTCCTCGGTCCGAAGCGCCTGCTCGTAGCGCCGCTTCCACACTCGGGATATGCAGGCGATCAGGAGCCCGGAAATGGCCGATGTCGCAAGGATGATCAAGCTGACCACCGGCACCAGCGAGAACATGCCGATCGTTGCCGCGACGAGGGTGAGCGCGACCGAGCTCGTCGAGATCAGCAGCCCGGAGCTGAGCTGCCGGACCTTTTCGGTCTGGCTGGTGATCCGCGCGACCGTGCCCAGCTCGCCAGGCAGGTCGTCCCGCACCGCGTTGTAAAGGCTCCCGCGGACCAGCGATCTCACGAGGTGATCGCGCAATGCCTCGACTATCCGTGACATCGGTCGAACAGCCTGCCGCTTCGAGGTCTGCGGGGGCTCGGCCCCCGCAACCAACAAGCCGGGCAACGGCGAAGCCGCAGCTGCGGCGAGCAGCGTTCGCCGCCTCGTGGGGCCGGTGGGACTCGAACCCACACTGGCTAGGACCTAAACCTAGTGCCTCTGCCAATTGGGCTACGGCCCCGCTTTGCACAGCCTAGCGGGTGCGGTGATCTTCGTTGGCAGGCGTTCCCCGACCGGGTGCCGGGCACGACACGCGAACCGCTGGTGCGTCGCCGGTTCGGCGGTGCTCTACGGTGTCAGCAGCCAGGTGAACGTGAGGAGGACACGTGGCCCGTGATCCAGACACCATCGAGCGCGACATCGAGCAAGCGCGTGAAGCGCTGGCCGCGACGCTCGACCAGTTGAGCGTCAAGGCGGATCCGAAGCGGTTCGTCGAGCAGGGCAAGTCCAGCGTGCAGGAGAAGCTCAGCGACCCGAGGGTGCGCTACGTCCTGATCGGTGTCGGCGCGATCGTCACCATTGCGTTGGTGCGCAAGCTGTTTCGGTGAGGTGAGCGGGTCTTCGGGGGTGCGCCGCCCCGGAGACCCGCGAAGGTTCTACGACACCGACACGGTGTCGCCCTGGTGCACCACGCCTGGTCGGGTCACGCGCATGATCACACCGAACTTGTTGTCGTGTCGGCCGATCAGGTGGGTTTGCAGGTCCCGCCACCGCTGTCGGCCTTCGGCGTCCCAGCTCGGGACCGCGCAGCGGATGCACGGTCCCGAATAGTCGCCGGTGACCGTCAGTTCCGCTTCTCCCGCGGTGAGCACGGTGCCGGGTTCCCAGTCCTCTTCGGCGAACGCCGGTTGGTCGGCGGCCACGTGCAGGTTCGTCCGGAACCGGCGGAGATCGATGTCGGCGCCCAGCTCCTCGCCCAGCTCGGCGCGGGAGGCTTCGAAGGTGACGAGCACGGTCGGCCCGCGGTCCTGTTGTCCGTCGGCGGCGCGCAGGCTGAGCGGAATTCCCAGCGACTCGGCGAGGACGTCGGTGAGTTTTGGATCCTGCCAGGACCATTCGGCGCCGTCCGGGGCTCGCAGGGTCGGTGGTCCGGTCGGGTCGGCGGTGTCGCCGTAGCTGGCCGCCCAGCCGAGCATCTCGGGATTCTGCCGGACCGTCAGCACGTTGCCAGCGCGCGTGGGGCGCTCGTCGAGCAGTGCGTAGGCGCGGTCACCAGCCATGCCGCGCGCATCGAAGCGGGCGGCGCTGATGTGCTCGCCGCGCAGCGATTTCACCGGCCAGCGGCTCAGTCCCGATACCGATCCGTGCGTCACGCAGACCTCCTATCACCGCGTGCCACCCTAGCCCGCGATTTTCGGTTCGGTCAGCGAATTTCCGCACCGCGGCGGCGGTCACGCCCCCGGTGCGGATCGGCCGCGCAGCAGCGGCAGCAGCGCCTCGCGCAGCAGTCGGTCCACGAAGCGGGTGTCCAGTGGTTCGCCGGTGAGCATCAGGCGGTGGATCAGCCCCGCACCGGCGAGTTCGACGACCGTGTCGATCGGTGCGTCGGCGCGGATCTCGCCGCGCCGCACGCCGCGCTCGATGATTCGGCGCAGCACGTCGCGTTGCGGCAGCAGGAAGGATTCGCGGAACGCGGCGGCCAGTTCGGGTTCGTGCGGCAGCTCGCCGACCAGCGCCTGGGCGGCCTTGCCCGCCGGGCCGGTGAGGAAGGTGGCGAAGCCGCGGAGGAATTCGCCGAGGTCGCCTTCGATGGAGCCCTGGTCCGGTTCCGGAATGCTGCGCTGCACCAGCTGGTTGCAGGTGTCGATGACCAGGTCGAGCTTGGAGTCCCAGCGGCGGTAGATGGTGGCCTTGCCGGCTCGCGCGTGCGCGGCCACGGCGTCCATGGTCAGCGCGCGGTAGCCGACCTGGGCCAACACCTCCATGGCGGCCTGGCGCAGCGCGGCGTCGCGGGTGGCATCCCGCGGGCGGCCCCGACCGGCGGCAGGGCGGCTCGGTTCGGCGCTGGCCAACGCTGCTTCCTCCTCGCGTGCACTTGTCATCGGCGCGTTCACGACGGACATCCTAGAGTCCGGGCACGATTCGTCCACTGTGCACGCAGTCAGGATGTCGCGCGCGCTCACCGGGTGCCGCGGGTGCCACGTGAGCTGCGCGTGTTGCCCACTGCGGCAGCTGCTGCCTGGCGGGTCGCCTCGTCGGACAGACCGTGCCGGGCCTGCAGGTAGGCGGTGGTGAAGGCGAAGCCGTCGCCGGCGAGCAGGTGGATCACCACGCGGCCCGTCGAGTTCGGGGCGAGCTGCTCGATGAGCTGGTCGGCTTGGTCCCGCGCCGCGATCAGCCCGGGTGCGCGGGCCGTGCGGCGGTCGGAACCGGTCGTGACGGTGACCAGCCAGTCTTCTCCGTCGCGCACGTAGTTGGCGGTGATGTGTCCGTTTGCCATGAATGCCTCTGCCTCGGACTCGCTCGGGCTGTCGTGTGATGTCGATCACGGAAACTGGGATGTGTCGGGAGCAATCCGGCACTACGCAGAGTACCGCGTCGGTCACGCGTGGCAGTCGACTCTACGGGTTGATCCGGCGGAGGTCTTCGGGTTCGTCGATATCGAAGCCTTCTGATACATCGTCGCAAAACACCAGTGCGACTTCGCGCCCCTTCAGGTAGCCGCGGGCACCGGCATCACCGGTGGCCGCGGCGCGGGCACCGGCCCAGTGGTCCCGACCGAGCAGCACCGGGTGGCTGCGCGTGTCGTGGTGTGCGGCGGCGGCGAGAGCGCTGGTGCTGGCGTGCGCGGCGACGCGGCGAACGGCTTCCGGACCGATGCCTGGCATGTCCACCGGCAGCACGAGGGCGGCGACCGCATCGGTCTGCGCGAGCGCGTCGAGCGCGGTGCGCAGGGACGAACCCATGCCGCTGGGCCAGTCCGGGTTGATCACGACGGTCGCCCCGGTCAGCTCGGCGCGCTCGCGGACCTCGTCGGCGGCGGCGCCGAGGACCACCACGACCGGCGCGCAGCCCCCTGCGGCGAGGACCTGCGCGGCGCGGTCGACCAGCAGCGTCCCTTGGTACTCCACCAGCGCTTTCGGCATCCCGAAGCGGCGCCCCGCGCCCGCTGCCAGCACGACTCCCGCGACACCTGTGCACGCACCCACCCAACGGACAGTACCGCCGGTCACCGCACCAGGGCTTCGATGCCCTCGACACCGAAGTACAGCGCGAACACCGCGGCGAGCACGCCGACCAGCCAGCCGATCTCCCGGACCTTGCCGCGCGCGACCTTGATCACCGCGAAGGCGATCAGCCCGGCACCGATGCCGTTGGTGATCATGTAGGTGAACGGGATGACCGCGATGGTCAGGAACACCGGGATGACGTAGTCCGCGTCCTCCCACGGGATGTGCCGGGCCTGCGCCATCATCAGCCCGCCGACGATCACCAGCGCCGGTGCGGCGGCCTGCGCGGGTACTACCGCGGCCAGCGGCGTGAACAGCAGCGTCGCGCAGAACAGCAGGCCGGTGACCACGCTGGCCAGGCCGGTGCGCGCGCCTTCGGCGACGCCGGTCGCCGACTCCAGGAACACCGTGTTCGGCGCCGATCCGGCCAGCCCGCCCGCAGCCGCGGCCACCCCGTCGACGGCCAGGATCCGGCCCATGCCCTCGACCTTGCCGCCGCGGACCAGCCCGGCCTCCGACGAGACGCTGGTGATGGTGCCCATCGCGTCGAAGAACCCGGAAAGCACCAGGGTGAACAGGAAGACGGTGGCCGCGATGCCACCGGCCGAGGCGAACCCGCCGAAGAGGTCGACGTTGCCGAACAGGCTGAAGTCCGGGCTGCCGACGAGGTGGTCCGGCAGTTCCGGCACGATCGTGCCCCAGTCCTTCGGGTCGATGCCGAAGGCGGCGCCCGCCGCGATCGCGATCGCGGTGCTCACGGCGATGCCGATCAGGATCGCGCCAGGTACCCGGCGGGCCAGCAGCACCAGCATGATCAGCAGGCTCAGGCAGAAGATCGCGATCGGCACGCCGACCAGGTGACCTTCGGTGCCCTGGCCCATCTGGACCGGCACCGTGGTGTTGGCCGCATCCGGCTTCCGGGTCACGAATCCGGCGCTGACCAGCCCGATCAGCGCGATGTAGAGGCCGATGCCAACGGTCAGCGCGGTTTTCAGCGGCGCCGGGATGGCGTTGATGATCTTCTCCCGGATGCCGCTGACCGCCAGGACGACGATCACGATGCCTTCCAGCACCACCAGGCCGAAGGCCTGCGCCCAGGTCATGGCGGGCGCGATGGTGAAGGCGACGACCGCGTTCACACCGAGCCCGGCGGCCAGCGCCAGCGGCGCGTTGCCGACCAGGCCCATCACGATGGTCATCACCCCGGCGGTGGCCGCGGTGGCGGTGGTCAGCTGTTCCGGGGTCAGCTGGGCGCCGGTGGCGTCCGCGGACGAGCCGAGGATCAGCGGGTTGAGCATCACGATGTAGGCCATCGCGACGAAGGTCGTCAGGCCGCCGCGCAATTCGCGGGAGAACGTGGAGCCGCGCGCGGTGATGCGGAAGAAGCGATCCAATCCGGATGTCCGGGTGGATTCCGCGGGTCGCAACTGCTGGGTCATTGAGCCCTCCCATGCCGGTGGGCGCCCCCGTGCGGCACCGCCGAAACCGCGGTCCCACCCGGACTGCTTTCCGGCGCCGTCCGGGCATGCGGGAGCCCGGCGGGAAATCGCCGAAATCGGTTCGGGGCGTTTGATCGATTGGATTTCTGCCGTCCCGCGAGGTTTTCGCAGTCGGCGGACGGACCAGGACCCGTCAATCGCGGGACCCGCCCGCAGGCGTCGGAGCGACCCGGTCGTCGGCCCGACACCTTTTCGCAAGGCGTCTCAGGAACTTCTTCAGCTGGTGGGAATTCGAGCGGTCAACGCTAGTAGTCCACCCGGTCGGCCTTGCCGCGCCAGGCGTCGAAAGCCGCGTTGCGGTTGGCCACCTCGACCCGGCGCACCGGCGTCGGGCACTTCGTTTCGGGATCCTTGAACGCCTCGTAGAAGGCGCGGTCGTCGAAGCCCGCATCGGCGGCGTCGTCCCGATCGGCGGCGAACAGCACCCGGTCGACCCGCGCCCACAGCGCCGAGGCCAGGCACATCGGGCACGGCTCGCACGAGGTCACCAGCACGCAGCCGGTGAGCCGGAACGTGCCCAGCACCCGGCAGGCGTTGCGGATCGCGGTGACTTCGGCGTGCGCGGTCGGGTCGAGGTCGACGGTCACCTGGTTGGTGCCGGTGGCGATGATCTCGCCCTTCCGGATGATCAACGCGCCGAAGGGACCACCGCCGGAGTCCACGTTGGTCGTGGCCAGCTCGATGGCGCGAGCCATCCAATCCTGCTCGGCGCCCGTCGCGACGTCCACGGACATTGGTTCACTCCTAGGGATTCCACGGATATTCGGAGATGCTGCGGCGACGGCCCGCCGCAACGGCTGGCGTCACACGATGTGCTCTGGGGCAACCGGGGTGTGCGCCAGTTCCTTGCCGGTGGCGGCGCGGATGGCCGCCACGACCGCCGGGGTGGTGGAGATCGTCGGCGGCTCGCCGACCCCGCGAACCCCGTACGGCGCGTTCGGGTCGCCGCGCTCGATGACGTCGATCTCCATCGGCGGCATGTCCAGGATCGTGGGGATCAGGTAGTCGGTGAACGAGGGGTTGCGGATGTGCCCGTCGGCGACCTTGATCTCCTCCATCACCGCCAGTCCCAAGCCCTGCGCCGAGCCGCCCTGGATCTGGCCGAGCACCGCGTCCGGGTTGATCGCCCGGCCGACGTCCTGGGCGCAGGCCAGCTGCACCACCTTCACCAGCCCGAGCTCCACGTCCACATCGACCACCGCGCGGTGCGCGGAGAACGCGTGCTGCACCTGCACCCGCTCGCTGCGTCCGGTGTCGTCCATCGGGAAGGTCTCCCGGTGGTGGAACTCGCGGGTCCGCTCGACCACGTCGTCGCCGAGCACCTGGACGAGATCGGCCAGCACCCCGGTGGCCGTGGACATGACCTTGCCGCCCTGCAACGAAAGCTGCGCGGGATCGGCGTCGTAGCGTTCGGCGACCCGCTCGAACAGCGCCTGCCGCACGGCGTCGCAGGCGGCCTTGACCGCGCCGCCGGTGACGTAGGTCTGCCGCGACGCGGAGCTGGACCCGGCCGGGCCGACGCTGGTGTCGTTGGGGTGGATGGTGACCCGTTCGACGCCGAGTTCGGAGCGGGCGATCTGCTGCTGCACCGTCACCAGGCCCTGCCCGACCTCGGCGGCGGCGGTGTGCACCATGGCCGCCGGTTCGCCGCCGATGACCTGCAGCCGCACCCGTGCGGTGGAGAAGTCGTCGGCGCCTTCGGCGTAGCAGATGTTCTTGAGCGTCACGCCGTAACCGACACCGCGCACCACGCCTTCGCCGTGCGTCGTGTTGGACGCCCCACCCGGCAGCTCCCGGATGTCCACCGGACCGGTGCGCTGCGGCGGCATCGGCAGCGCGCGCACCCGCTCCAGCAGTTCCGCGACCGGCGCCGGGTAGTCCAGCACCTGCCCGGTCGGGATCGAGTCGCCCTGTTCGATCGCGTTGCGGATGCGCACCTCGACCGGGTCCATGCCCAACGCGGCGGCGAGCTTGTCCATTTGGGACTCGTACGCGAAAGTCGGCTGCACGGCGCCGAGTCCGCGCATCGCACCGCACGGCGGGTTGTTGGTGTAGAGGCCCCAGCCCTCGATGTCCACGTTCGGCACGTCGTAGGGGCCGACGCCGAGTGTGGTGCCGTTGCCGACCACCACCGGGGTCTTCGACGCGTACGCACCGCCGTCGAAGTACTGCGTGGCCTTGACGTACACGAGCTTCCCGTCGCGCGTCGCGCCGTGCTCGTAGTACATCTTGGCCGGATGCCGGTGCACGTGGCCGTAGAACGACTCCTCGCGGTTGTAGACCATCTTGACCGGTTTGCCCAGGTGCAGCGCCAGCATGCACACGTGGACCTGGATCGACAGGTCCTCCCGGCCGCCGAACGCGCCGCCGACCCCGGACATCGTCATCCGCACCTTCTCCGGCGCAAGACCCAGCGCCCGCGCGGTTTGCCGCAGGTCGGAGTGCAGGTCTTGGGTCGCCAGGTACAGGTCGACGCCGCCGTCCTCCGCCGGGATGGCGAGCCCCGATTCCGGCCCCAGGAACGCCTGGTCCTGCATCCCGACGGTGTACACCCCCGACACCACGACTTCGGCGGTGGCGTTCGGGTCGCCCTTGCGGATCTTCTGGTGGCGCACCACGTTGCCGTCCGGGTGCAGCTTCGGCAGCGTGTCGTCGTGTGCGGCCCGCTCGGCGTCCACGACCGGCTCCAGCACCTCGTACTCGACGACGATCCGCGCCAGCGCGCGCCGCGCCGTTTCCGGGTGGTCGGCGGCGACCAGCGCGACCGCTTCGCCCTTGTAGCGCACCACGTCCGCGGCCAGCACCGGCTGGTCGGCGTGCTTCAGGCCGTAGCGGTTCTCGCCCGGCACGTCTTCGGCGGTGAGCACGGTCTGCACCCCGGCCATCCGCATCGCCGGACCGATGTCGATCGACTTGATCCGCGCGTACGGGTGCGGGCTGCGCAGCGTGGCTCCCCACAGCATGTCCTCGGCCCACAGGTCCGAGGCGTAGGCGAACTCCCCGCGCACCTTGATCGCGCTGTCCGGCCGCAGCGGGGATTCGCCGATGCCGCCGCCGATGGTGTCGTTGAGCTCCTGCGGACTGCGAGCAGGCGCGTGGCTGCTCATGCGGACACCTCCGGTGGATTGCGGGACATCCGCACCCGGTCGGCTCGTCATGCGCGAGGGGGAAGGGTTTTCGCTCATGACGCCTCCAGGGTGCGGATTCGGGCGCTGGCCCGGTGGAGTTCTCGGGTGAGATCGGCTTCCGGCGCCGTGACCAGCCGACCGTTCTCGACGACGGCGGTGCCGCCGCGCAGCAGGCGCGCCAGCTTCGGCAGCCGGCCGAGCACCAGCGCGGCGACCGGGTCGGCGATGCCCGCGTGGTCGAGGCCGTGCAGCTGCCAGACGGCGATGTCGGCGAGCTTGCCGGGCTGCAACGAACCCAGCTCGTCGTCCCTGCCGAGGCAGCGCGCGCCGCCACGGGTGGCCAGCCACAGCGCATCCCGCACCGACAGCGCCCATGGTCCGTAGCGGGCGCGTGCGCTCAGCAAGGCCTGCCGCAGCTCCTCGCCGAGACCACCGGCCTCGTTGGAGGCGACCCCGTCGACTCCCAGCCCGACGGGGGCACCTGCGTCCATCAGCTGCCGGACCGGCGCGACCCCGGCGCCCAGCCGTCCGTTGGAGCTCGGGCAGTGCGCGGCGCCGGTGCCGGTCTCGCCGATCCTGGCTATCGCCTTGTCGGACAGGTGAATCGTGTGCGCCAGCCACACGTCCGGACCGAGCCAGCCGAGCTCGTCGGCGTACTCGACCGGGGTGCGGCCGAACTCGGCCCGGCACCGCTGCTCCTCGTCGGCGGTCTCGGCGAGGTGGGTGTGCAGCCGGACCCCGTTGCGGCGAGCCAGTTCGGCGGCCTGGCGCATCAGGTCCGTGCTCACCGAGAACGGCGAGCACGGGCCAACCGCGACCCGCACCTGCGCGCCCGGCTCCGGGTCGTGGAACCGGTCGATCGCTTCCTGGGTCCCGGCCAGCGCGTCGTCGAGGTCCTCGACGACGGAGTCCGGGGGCAGCCCGCCGTGCGCGCGGCCCCGGTCCATCGAGCCGCGCACCGCGTGCAGCCGCACGCCGATCCGCTCGGCGGCGGCGACCACCGCGCCGAACACGTCGCCGCCGTCTCGCGGGAATACGTAGTGGTGGTCGGCGGCCGTGGTGCAGCCCGACAACGCCATCCGGGCCAGGCCCGCCGACGCGGCGGCGTGCGTGATCTCCTCGTCGAGGCGCGCCCACACCGGGTACAGCTCGGTCAGCCAGTCGAACAGCGTCGCGTCGGCCGCGTAGCCGCGGGTGGCCCACTGGTAGAGGTGGTGGTGGGTGTTGATCAGACCGGGTGTGACCAGGCAACCGGCCGCGTCGATGCGCCGCACCGGGCCGTGCTGCGCGGGCGCCGAACCGGGGCCGACCGCCGCGATGCGGTCACCCTCGACGACGACGTGGCCCTCGGTGAACTCGGTGCCCGCGTCGTCTACGGCGACCACGGCGCCGCCCTCGATGACGGTCTGTCCCGCCTCTCCGCGATTTGCAGTGGTGGTGACGTCCAGCCCAATTCTTCCGTTTTGCGGTTTCTTGTGGCTGGGTTGCGTCACGGTCCCCTGGGGTGCGGTTGAGCGGGGGACTGGGGTTGGCACGGCGTTGCTCATGCGTTGGCCTTCCGCTGGGCAGCGAGCCGCACCGCATCCATGATCTTCTCGTAACCGGTGCAGCGGCACAGGTTCCCGGCCAGCGCCTCCCGGATCTCCGCATCGGAGGGATTCGGCGTGCGGGCCAACAGGTCGTGGGTCTGCACCAGCAGGCCCGGCGTGCAGAAACCGCACTGGACCGCGCCGGTCTCGATGAACGCCTGCTGCACCTCGTCGAGCCGCTCGCCGTCGGCCAGCCCCTCCACGGTGCGCACTTCGCGCCCCTCGGCCTGTCCGGCCGCGACCATGCAGGCGCACGCCGCGACACCGTCCAGGTAGACCGTGCAGGAGCCGCATTCGCCCTGTTCGCAAGCATTCTTCGAGCCGGGCAGGCCGAGCCGCTCGCGCAGCACGTACAGCAGGCTTTCGCCCTCCCACACGTCGTCGGCCTGGTGCGGTTGTCCGTTGACGGTGAACTTCAGGCGCATTCCTGCCTCCCGGAACAGTGCTCGTGCCAGACCCAGGTCAGGGTCCGCCGGGCCATCACGGCCAGGGCGTGTCGGCGGTAGTCGGCGGTGCCGCGCACGTCGTCGATCGGCGCGGCGGCCTGCGCGACGAGTTCGCCGAATCGGCGGGCGGCCCCCTCCGCCAGCGGCCGTCGCCGCCGCCAGTCCAGTTCGGCGCCCAGGAACTCCTCGGCCGCCAGAGCGCGCAGCGGCGTCGGAGCGGCCGAACCGATCCCGGTGCCGACCCGCTGCTCGTCGGGGTGCAGCGCGATCGCGAAGGTGCACACCGCGATGACCATCGCGTTGCGGGTGCCGACCTTGGAGAACTGCTGCGGCCCGGTGGCCGGGGCGAGGTGCACGGCGGCGATCAGCTCGTCGGCGGCCAGCGCGTTGCGCTTGACGCCGGTGAAGAATTCCGTCGCCGGGATCAACCGCGCGCCGCGCACCGACTCGACCTCGATCTGCGCGTCGCTGGCCAGCAGCGGCGGGTGGCCGTCGCCGGCGGGGGAGGCGGAGCCGAGGTTGCCGCCGAGCGTGCCGCGGTTGCGGATCTGCGGTGAGCCGACGGTGCGGCTGGCGATCGCCAAGCCCGGCACCCGCTCGCCGAGTTCGTCGATCAGGCGGGTGTAGGACAGGCCCGCGCCGATGCGCAGCCGCCCGCCCACCTCCGACCAGTCCGCCAGCTCGGGGATCCGGGTGAGGTCGAGCAGCGCGCTGGCGCGGTGGCGGGCGAAGTTGATCTCGACCATCACATCGGTGCCGCCCGCGATCGGTGTCGCGTCCGGCTGCGCGGCCTTGGCTTCGAGCGCCTCCCGCCACGAGGCGGGGCGGAGGAATTCCACTGCTGGTCTCCTTGTCACGGCTGGTGAAAAGGTGTGAGTCAGTACACAACCGGGGGACTGGCGTTGACTAGCGGTGGAAGGCCCGAAAAAGCCTTCCGGTAGCCGGGCTGGAGTTGTATGTTTCTCCAAATACGCATGGCTGCGCTGCGCAGTCCGGCTCAGCCGCACGACGCGCAGCGGAGTTCTCACCGGAACAGATGCCTGCCTCGGGCCGGAGGTTGCGACCGACGGCCGCCGCGACCCGGCTGGACGCAGGTTCCCCGCGCCTCCACAGGTGTGGAGCGCGGGCCCGAACTCTGAGGTGCGCAGGTGCTGCTAAGCGATCTCCTTTCCGATCCGGATCTCGGATTGGTGCTGCTCAACGGCGCGGAGCAGATGGATCGGCCGGTCCGCGGCGTTTACATCACCGATCTGCTCGACCCCCGGCGCTACCTGGACGGCGGCGAGCTGGTGCTCAGCGGGCTGGTCTGGCGCAACGACCCGAGCGATTCGGAGAAGTTCGTCGCCGCGCTGGTCGATGCGGGTGTGGCGGGGCTCGCGGCGGGCACCGCGCGGTTGGGCCACGCCCCGCCGGACCTCGTCGAAGCCTGCCGACGGCACGGCCTACCGGCCTTCGAGGTGCCGTTGGCGGTCAGCTTCAACGCCCTCGCCGACCGGATCCAACGCCGCGCCGCGCCGCGCCGGGAACTGGTCTCCGCGGTTGCCGCCGGGGCCGACCTGGACCGGGTGCTGCGGATGGCCGCCGACGAGCTCGGCGCGGACTGCTGGGTGCTGTCCGCGGCTGGCTGGGTCGTCGGCGGCACCGCCGAGCTGTCCGAGGCGACGCGGCGCGCTGCGCTGCGCGATTTCGCGACCGGCCACCTGCCCCGCACGGTGCGCGCCACCGAGACCTGCGTGCTGTGGCCGGTGGAATCCGACGCCGAGCCGCGCGCCGCGCGCTGGTTCGTGCTGGCCCGCGGCGATCTTTCCGGCTGGGACGAGGAGAAAGAGGCAGTCGCCACCGACCTGGGCACCGTCGTGGCGCTGGTGCGTGCGCGGGTCGACGAGGCGCGCCGGATCGCGGGCCGGTCGGTGGCGGCGGCGCTGCGGCGACTGCTCGACGGCACCTCCACCCCGACCGAGGTCGCAGCCCGGTTGGAGACCGCCGGGCTGCCGACGGACGAGCCGCTGCGAGCGGTCGCACTGCGGCTCGGTGACCTGGGCATCGGGGACCCGGGCATCGGTGACCCAGCCGAGTCGACGACGCTGCTGCGCGAGATCGCCGCGGCCACCGGCATGGCCTCGGTCACCGCTGCGCTCGGCGACGGCGCGGCGGCGTTGTTCGTCGACGACGAGGCCCACCTGGCGGAACTCGACGCGCAGCTGCGCCGCATAGTCGCCGACACCGAAGCGGGCCTCGGCGACCGGCGCCTGGCGGTCGGCGTCAGCGACGTCAGCCCGGCGACCGCGCTGCGCGGTGCGCTGGAAGAGGCGGGCTATGCCCGACGGCTCGCGCAGCGCCGCCCAGGCCGCGCCGAGGTCGTCGCGGCGACCGAGCTCGCGTCGCACGAGGTGCTGCTCGCGTCGACGCCCGACGAACTGCGCCGGTCCTACCGGCAGCGGCTGCTGGCGGAGCTGGTGGCCTACGACGCGGCGCACAGCTCGGACCTGGTGCACACCCTGCGGACCTTCCTGGACTGCTCGGGATCGTGGTCGCGCTGCGCCAAGCAGCTCCACGTGCACGTCAACACGCTGCGCTACCGGATCCAGCGGATCGAGGAGATCACCGGTCGGGACCTCGCCGAGTTCCCGACCCGCGTGGACTTCTACCTCGCCCTGGAACTCGACCGCGAACCGTCCTGAGTGCGCTCGTCCACTCACGACTACGCAACGCGACCTCGTAGCCGCTTGTCAGTGGGAGTGCTCACACTCGATTCCGCTGTCCGGGGGAAGCGTCGGACGCGGTTCGAAATCCGTAAGTGAGCGGGGTACTGTGCTTGGTCGCAGTTACGCTCGAAGAGTCGGCACCGCTGCCGAAAAACCCATCCCCACCAGCCGAGACGGAGGTACCGGGATTGACCGATCTGTCCGCCACCACCGGTGTGACGGACCGCCCGAGCGGCACCGCGCAGGTGACCGGATCAGCCGCTGCGGACCCGATTCTGCGGTTCCTCGACCAGCAGCGACCCGAAACCCCCTGCCTGGTCATGGATCTGGCGCAGGTGCGCGATCGCTACCGGCAGCTGCGAGCCGCGCTGCCGGACGCCCGGATCTGCTACGCGGTCAAGGCCAATCCCACTCCCGAAGTGGTCGGTGAACTCGTCGGCCTGGGCGCGTCCTTCGACGTCGCCAGCCCCGGCGAGATCGACCTGTGCCTGGTCAAGGGTGCCGCACCGGAGTCGATCTCCTACGGCAACACCATCAAGAAGCGCCGCGACATCGCCCGCGCCCACCAGCAGGGCGTGCGGCTGTTCGCCACCGACAGCGCCGCCGACCTGGCCAACATCGCCGAGGTCGCGCCGGGTTCGCAGGTGTTCTGCCGGGTCCTGGTGGACAACAAGGGCTCCCGCACGCCGTTCGGCCGCAAGTTCGGCTGCCCGCCCGAGACCGCCGCGCAGCTGCTGCGCCGCGCCGTCGAACTCGGCCTGGACGCCTGCGGCGTGTCGTTCCACATTGGATCGCAGCAGCTGGAGCCCGGTGCGTGGGACCACGGGATCAGCGCGGCCCGGCAGGTGTTCGCGCAGTGCGCCGAAGCGGGCGTGCGGCTGCGGATGGTGAACCTGGGCGGTGGATTGCCCGCCGAGTACACCGAATCCGCGCCACCGCTGGCCGACTACGTGCGGTGCGTCGAGGAGTCGTTGGACCGCAATTTCGGCGCCCAGCGGCCGGAACTGCTCATCGAGCCGGGCCGCCACATCGTCGGCGACGCGGGCGTGCTGCGCAGCGAAGTGGTGCTCGTCACCGACTCCTGCGACGGCGAACGCCGCTGGGTCTACCTGGATGTCGGCCGCTACAACGGGCTGGCCGAAACCGAAGGCGAGGCCATCACCTACCGGCTGCGCACCTCGCGCGACGGCGACCCGAGCGGTCCGGTCGTGCTGGCCGGGCCGAGCTGCGACGGCGATGACGTGCTCTACCAGCGGACCCGCTACGAGCTGCCGCACACGCTGCGCGGCGGTGACTGGGTGGACCTGCTCAGCGCCGGGGCCTACACCGCCAGCTATTCATCCGTGGGTTTCAACGGGTTCACCCCGCTGCCCACCTACTGCGTCGACGGCGACCACCGGCCGTGATCAGCTCGGCAGCGCTGTGCCCGAACCGTCAACTGAAAGATCGCGAGGAGGTTCGCGACCGCTCGCGCGATACGAGCCCGGGAAACCTCGACTGCTGGAAATCTGCTGAGTGATGGGAGGTCGATAGATGTCCGTTGACACCGGGACGCCGCCGGTCGGGTTGTTCACCGGCCGGCATGTCCTCGCCGAGCTGGAGGGCGTTGATCCGGAACTGCTCGACGACGAGCAGTTCCTGCGGGAAACCCTGCACGACGCGTTGAGCCAGTCGCACGCCACGGTGTGCCAGATGATCGCCAAGCGGTTCGAGCCGCAGGGCGTCACAGTGTTGGCGTTGCTGTCGGAGTCCCACGCTTCACTGCACACGTACCCGGAGGATGGTTCGATTTTCATCGATGTGTTCACCTGCGGGCACACCGCTGAACCGGAGCGCGCGGTGCAGGTCCTCGCCGCGGCGCTGAAACCGGCCGCGCAGCACGTCCGAACCATTCACCGCGGTCGGGACTACGCCGAACTGGCCTCGTGACCGGGCCGCGGCCGTCCAGCTGCCTGCGTGGTGGAAGCAGTGTCATCGCTGATCAGGCACGCCCTTGGCGGGCGACGCAATTCGAGGAGGAGCACCGTTGATGGAACTCGACGGGCACCGGTGGATCAAGGAACCGTTGGGCGAGGACCTGCAGCGCCTGTGGCGGGTCGACGAGGTGCTGTGGGAGGGCGACACCCCCTACCAGCACGTGGTCGTCGGCCGCACCGGCCAGGGGATCTCGTTGTTCTGCGACGACGACCGGCAGAGCACCGAGTTCTCCCAGCTGGTCTACCACGAGGCGATGGTGGTGCCGGCCTTCCTGCTCGCGGAGCGGGTCGAGCAGGTGCTGATCATCGGCTCCAGCGAGGGGGTGGCCAGCCAACTGGCGGTGGCGGCCGGGGCCAGCCGGGTCGATCACGTCGACATCGACGAGCAGTGCGTGCGCGTCTGCGCCGAGCACCTGCCGTACGGCTACAGCACCGAGGAACTGGCCCGCGTCGAGCGGGGTGACGGGCCGATCAAGCTGCACTACGCGGACGGCTGGGGATTCCTCGACCAGGCGCCGCCGGAGGGCTACGACATCGTGGTCGTGGATCTCCCCGACGAGCGGGCCGACGAGGCCGATGGTCAGCACAACCGGCTGTACGGGCTGGAGTTCCTGCAGCGCTGCCAGGCGGTGCTCGCGGCAGGGGGCGTGGTCGCGTTCCAGGCGGGCTGCCCGACGATCTGGCGCAACAAGACGCTGGTCCGCGCCTACAACCGGTTCCGGACGATGTTCGACACGGTGGCCTACTTCGGCTCCGACGAGCACGAGTGGGCGTTCCTGTTCGGGCGCGTCGAGCCGATCGACGACCCGACCAACGTGATGCTGGACGCCTTCGCGAAGTCCGCCTACCAACCGCGGACGATCGACGAAGCCAGCCTGATCGGCTCCACGGTCCCCCCGCACTCGATCCGCAACCAAACCTGAGCGCCTGCACCGCGGCACCCCTCAGGCACCCCGTTCGGGCGAGGAGTGAAGGGCACCTTTCGCCAACTTACTTGGTAAAAGGTGCCCTTCACCTCGCTACAGGGAGCCGAGGTAGGGGTGGCTGGCTGGGTTTCCACCGCGGGGGTTGAACCATTGGTCGAAGGCCAGGCCTCGGGCGTGCAGTTCGGCCTCCACCTTGGTCACCTGTTGTGCGGTTTCCGGCTCGGCGTCGGCGGCCAGGGACAGGTCCACTTCGTACAGCTCGTCGTGGTCGGTGTCGCCGAAGGCCCGGGCGGCGAACGCGTCGAACACCGGTTCGCTGGCGTCCCAGGTCATCAACTCCGCGGCCTCCAGCACCACGCGCGCCTCGTTGATGATCAGCCGCAACGCCAGCGCCTCCGCCACGGTGCGCGGCGGGGTCCACGCCGCCTCGGTCAGCCGCTGCGCCACCGGTGCCGAGGACAGCACGAACGCGCGGGCGAAGAAGGCGTCGTAGCGGTGGTCGTAGCAGGGCGGCAGCTCCTCCAGCACCAGCAGGCCGACGGCGTCGGCGACCGTCGCGTTGTTCACCGCCAGCGCCAGCTCGTCGTAGAAGATCTCGTCGGTGACCACCCGCACCGCGTGGATCAGCGCACCAGCGGGCAAGGTGTGCTCGCCGGGCTCGACGCCGAACGCACCGGCATCGAAGGCCCGCAACTGCGGCGCCAGCTCGGTGAGCCGGGCGCGCCAGTGCTCGACGTCCATCGCGGGCTCCGCCGAGGTCTCCAACGCCTCCTCGACGGCGGCCTCCAACGCGTTGTCCGCGCCCACGTCACCGGCGGCGGCCAGCCGCTGGTTGAACTCGTCCTCGGTGATCTGCACCTCCGAGTGGGCCACCAACCAGCCGGTGAGCACCTCGCTCTCGCCGATCAGCTCGTCGAGCACCGAGGCGGCGGCGTCCTCGGCGGCCAACAGCGACGGCGCGTCGAGGGCGAGCACCACGCTCGCGCCCGCCGGGTGCACCGTGATCCGGTAGTCCAACACGTCGATGTCCGCGTCGCCCGGCCCGGAAACCCCCTCGACCAGCGCGAGGTGGCGGTCCAACACGGCCGCGATCCCTTCCTGCTGCAGCGCGTCGAGCTCCACCACACCGGCTGGCGGTTCGAGCTCCGCTGTCACCGCGTAGTCCACCGCGTCTCGCCTTCTCCCGGTTCTCGGGTCGTCCTGCCCGCAGGGCGCTCCAGCGAAATGTCCGGCTGCGCCGAGTCGAGCACCTTCCCGGCGCGTCGCCGCCGGACGGGGTCATCGCAGCGCATCGGGCATGCTCAGGACAACCCCGGCAGCGCCGGTGACGGGCTGGGACGGCCGTACCGGACCACGACGTGAGCCATTTGAACCAGCCCTCTCCTCGACGGTTGGTCGGCATGCTACGTCGTCCAACGGTGCAGGACCCGTCAAGCTCTCGGGGCAACCCCATCGGCCATGATGAACCGCGTGACGACGACTGTGGCCGTATTCGGCAGCTGCAACATGGACTTGGTGGCCTACGTCGCAACCGCGCCGAAGCGGGGCGAGACGGTGCTCGGTCGGGAGTTCCACACGGTGCCCGGCGGCAAGGGCGCCAACCAGGCGATCGCCGCGGCGAAGGCGGGCGCGGCGGTGCACCTGATCGGCGCGGTCGGGCAGGACGACTTCGGCACCCAGATCCGCGAGACGCTGCGGGAGTCCACTGTAGACGTCAGCGGCCTGCGGACGGTGCCGGGGCGCAGCGGCACCGCGCACATCGTGGTCGACGACGAGGGCGGCAACTCCATCGTCGTGGTCCCGGCCGCGAACGGGACGGTCGACGCGCTCGCCGACGGCGACGAAGAACTGATCGCCGGAGCGCGGAGTTTGCTGCTGCAGCTGGAAATTCCGTTCACCGGGGTGGCAGCGGCCGCGGCGGCGGGCCGACGCAACGGCGTGCGCGTGGTGCTCACCCCTGCTCCGGCGGCGCCGCTGTCCGAGCACATCCTGTCGAACGTGGATCTGCTGGTGCCCAATGAACACGAGGCGGCGATCCTGGCCGGAGACGAAGACCCGGATCGCGCACTGGCGGCGCTGCTGGAACTCGTCCCCGAGGTGGTGATCACGCTAGGTGCGCGCGGCTCGCTTTACGGCAACCGGGACGGCGCGCGGGTGGCGGTGCCCAGCTTCCCGGTGGACGCGGTGGACACGACGGCCGCGGGCGACACCTTCGTCGGAGTGCTCAGCGCGGCGCTGGGTGAGGGCGCCGAAGTGCCTGAGGCACTGCGGCTGGCCTCGGCTGGGGCAGCGGTGTCGGTGCAGCGCAACGGCGCCAGCAGTTCGATGCCCACCCGCCAAGAAATCACCGACTTCCTGGCGACCAGATAAAGGATTCACGGCGGTCAATACCGATGGTTCACCGCCGTGCTACGAGGAGTCATTGCGCGAGTTTCACGGGCGGCCGGATTTGCCAGGGCTTCGAACCAGCCGCCCGTGCTGCCTGCTCACTGAGCGTTGTCGTATGCCTCGACGACCTCGGCCGGAATGCGACCCCGATCGGAAACCTGCATCCCCTGATTCCGGGCCCATTCCCGAATGGCCTGGTTGCGTTCCCGGTCTGCCGTGCTCGGCGTCGCCGACGGCTTGCCGGGCTTGGCGGTCGCGCGCTTGCGGCCACCGGTCTTCCGCGCGCTGGCCACGAAAGACGCCAGCGAGTCGCGGAGTTTGGCGGCATTATCGGCGGACAGGTCAATTGTGTAGTTCACCCCGTCCAAGGCGAACTCGACGGTGCTGTCGGCTGGTGTGCCGTCGACGTCGTCGACGAGCTGAACGGTGACTTTCTGCGCCACGGTAACCCTCGATTCCGGCTCGATTCCCCTTCTTCTCCGCACGCGCGGTGCGAAGAAGAGCGAGCGAACAATAAACGATCGCCACAAGAATGTTCCACCCGCCACCGGAATTTTCTGCGATGTGCGCTGGATTACTTTCTCGGATTGGCCCGTGGTGGTTACTGTCCGTTGGTGATGCCGGTGCTCGTGGGGTCAGTGCGCATGTGACCCACCCGGCGGTTATCGGCCGGTCGCAGAGCTGTTCTATGGTTAAGTACGAGACAACAGCGATGCCGCGTGCTACAACGTGGCCAGGGGCTAGCAGTAGTCTTACCTGCAAGTGTCGCGGATCGAGGCGGGGCACGTTCCCGAGACAGGTGATCATGGCCGAGCGGATTCAGGTCGAACTCGTCGATGACATCGACGGGTCGCCAGCCAACCACACCGTCACCTTTTCGCTGGATGGCGTGACGTACGAAATCGATCTGAGTGACGGTCACGCGCAGCAGTTGCGCGCCGTCTTCGACCGCTACATCAAGGCGGCCCGCGCCCCGAAACCCGCGCCGGTGCGCAGCACCCGTCAGCAGGAGCGCGAAGAGGAACAAACCCGGCAGGCCAACAAGCAGCTCACCGAGCAGATCCGCGGCGCCGCGCAGCGCACCCGCGAGCACCTGAGCAAGAAGGCCGCCGAGCCGACCCCGCCGGAACCGGTCGAAACGCCCGAATCCGCCGAGGAAACGCTGTTCGACGCGACCCCCACCGACGACGACCAGAAGTCGTCGGCCGCACGCGTCCCAGCGGTTTCGATGCCGCACTTCTCCTCCGCGGTCGACTGACCCGAGGCTTGTTCCGGGAGCGTTTCGCGCAGGTGCCGTTTCCGCGGTAATGCGTGACCACTGATTTCCGCTCGATGGCGGAACGATCACGGATATGGACATGGCGCCATCCGGGCAAATACGGTTTCCGCGTTTACCACTGAGGTTCGCGGGAGGCGTGTGTGACGGTGCGGTTCAGACGATGCCTCCCGGTCCTGTTGGCCGTGGTGCTCGGGGTGACCGGGTGTGCTCCGCTGGTGGATGTCGAGCAGACCGCCGCCCAGGTGCGCTCCTCGGTGCAGGCCCCGACGGTGCGCGGCGGCGAAGCGGTGATCGCCTTAGACCAGGAGCCGGACAAGCTCGATCCGACGCTGGCGTCGACGCTGGCCAGCCGCCAGATCTTCACCAGCATGTGCGAGAAGCTCTACGACGTCGACGAGTCCGTGCACATCGTGCCGCAACTCGCCGCGGCACTCCCGCAGGTCTCCCCGGACGGTCTGGAGATGACCATCCCGCTGCGGCAGGGCGTGGTGTTCAACGACGGCACCCCGTTCGACGCGCCCGCCGTCAAGAAGAGCCTTGACCGGCACCGGGAACTGGGTGGATCAAGCCGCAAGACCGAACTCAGCGCGGTCCGATCCGTGTCGGTGCTGGACCTCCAAACGGTGCGGTTGACCCTGTCCCGGCCCTACGCGCCGCTGACGAGCATGCTCGCCGACCGCGCCGGAATGGTCATGTCCCCGGCCAAGCTGGATGAACTCGGCGAGGACTTCACCAACGACCCGGTCTGCGTCGGCCCGTTCAAGTTCGTCGAACGCGTCGCGCAGGACCGGATCGTGCTGGACCGCAGCGAGTTCTACTACGACCGCGACAAGGTCAAGCTGGACCGGCTGATCTACCGGATCGTGGCGGACGACAACATCCGGATGGCCAACCTGCGCTCCGGCGAGTTCGACGTGATCTGGGAGGTGCCGACCCCCGAAGTGCCGATCCTGGTGCGGGACAGGGGGATCGTGCTGCTCAACCAGCCAACGCTGCAGTACTACGCGATCACGCCGAACATCCAGAACGTGGGCGGCGAAACCGGTGAGGTGACCGGTCCGCTCGCCGATGACCCCCGGGTGCGGGAGGCCCTCTCGCTGGCCATCGACCGCGGCACGCTCAACAAGATCGCCTTCAACGGCCTGTACCAACCCGCCTGCGGACCGATCCCGGACAGCAGCGAGTACGCCACCCCGAAAACCCAGGAATGCGTGCCCTACGACCCGAACCGGGCCCGCCAACTGCTCGCCGAGGCAGGCGTGCCGACCCCGGTGCGGTTCGAGATGACGTTGGCCAACGACCCGACCCAGATGCGGGCCGGGCAGATCATCCAGGCGATGGCCGCCGAGGCGGGCTTCGACGTCGTGCTGCGCCCGACCGAGTCGACGACCGCGATCGCCGAAGCGCGGGACGGCCAGTTCCAGACCTACTTCGGCGGCTGGTCCGGCCGACCGGACCCGGACGGCAACATCGCTTCCTTCCACGTCCAGGGCAGCTCGTCCAACTACAGCGGCTACTTCACCCCTGAACTGGATGACCTGATCAAACAGGCCGCCGCCGAACTGGACGTGCCCAGGCGCCGGGTTCTGTACGAGCAGATCGTCGACGAGCTGCACCGGCGCAACAGCGTCATCTACCTCTACCGCACGCAGTACTACGTAGCGCACACCGCGGAACTCGCGGGTGTGCAGATCTACCCGGACGGGATCATTCGGATGAATGCCGCCGGTTACGTCCAGGCGGGGGGATGACAATGCTGCGCAGCTACGCGCTCAACCGCATTCTGCAGTCCTTGGTGACCCTGGTGCTGGTGTCGCTGGTGATCTTCGTCGGACTCCGGGCGCTGCCCGGCGATCCGGCCATCGCGATCGCCGGAGCCGAGGCCGACGACGCCACCATCAACGAGATCCGCCAGTCGTACGGCCTGGACCAGCCGGTCTACGTGCAGTACGTGACCTGGCTCGGCCGCGCGTTGCAGGGCGATCTGGGCGAGTCGGCCAAAACCGGCCTGCCGATCACCGACATCATCCTCAGCCGATTACCGGTCACCCTGGAACTGGCCCTGCTGAGCCTGCTGTTCGCCGCGCTGATCGGCCTGACCAGCGGCGTGATCGCCGCCGTGCGCCGCGGCACCGCGCTGGACTGGCTGGGCAACGGCGTGTCGCTGTTCGGGCTGTCCATCCCGAACTTCTGGCTCGGCCTGGTGTGCGTGCTGGTGTTCGCCGTCTGGCTCGGCGTGCTGCCCGCCTCCGGATTCGTGCCGTTCACCGAATCCCCGCTGGGCAACCTGGAGCGCATGATCCTGCCCGCGTTCGTGCTGGGCAGCGGACTCGCGGCGGTGCTGATGCGGCAGATGCGATCGTCGATGTTGGACGCGTTGACCTCCGACTACGTCCGCACCGCGCGCGCCAAGGGCGCCGGGGAGTGGCGGGTGGTCGGCATCCACGGTCTGCGCAACAGCCTCATCACCGTGCTGACGATCCTCGGCCTGCAACTGGGCCTGCTGATCTCCGGGGCCGTGGTCACCGAGCAGATCTTCGTGCTGCCCGGTTTCGGAAAATTGATGGTCGATTCCGTGTTCACCCGCGACTACCTGGTGATCCAAGCCGCTGTGCTGGTCGCCGCGGTCGGCTACATCGTGGTGAACCTGCTGGTCGACCTGCTGTATTCGGTGGTGGATCCGCGAATCCGAGTCCGTGGAGGTGCGGCATGACCCAGGCAGTCGCGGATTTGCCGCAGGTGAGCGGCTCGCGCCGGGTGCTGCGCCGCCTGCTGCGGCACCGCACCGGCGTCGTCGGACTCGTGCTGTCCGCGCTCTTCGTGCTGATCGCCGTGCTGGTCCCGGTGATCGCGCCGGCCGACCCGGCCGCGGTCGACTTCGACCACGTCCTGCAACAGCCTTCGCTGGCCTGGCCGCTGGGCAGCGACGAACTCGGCCGCGACCAGCTCGCTCGCGTCTTCTACGGCATCCGGGCGTCGATCGTGGTGGGCGTGCTTTCGATCCTGCTCGCCATCGTCGTCGCGGTGCCGCTGGGTCTGATCGCCGGTTACTACCGAGGCATCGTCGACACCGTCGTCTCGCGCATCACCGACACCTTGCTGGCCTTCCCGTTCCTGGTGCTGGCGGTCGGACTGGCCGCGGTGATGGGCGCGTCGATGATGAACGCGGCCATCGCGATCGGCCTGTCCCAGGTGCCGAAGCTGATCCGGGTGGTGCGCGGCGAGACGCTGCGCCTGGCCAACGAGGACTACGTGGCCGCCTGCGTCGCCGCCGGTGCGCGCAGCACGACCGTGATGTTCCGGCACATCCTGCCGAACGCGGTGAACGCGCTGCTGGTGCAGATCACCGTCGCGATCCCGGAGGCGATCATCAGCGAGGCGCTGCTGTCGTTCCTGGGATTGGGCGTGCAGCCGCCCATTCCGTCGCTCGGCGTGATGTTGTCGTCGGCGCAGACGTACTTCGCGCAGGCACCCTGGCTGGTGGTCTTCCCCGGCCTGACGATCGTGATCGCCACCCTCGGGTTCAACCTGCTCGGCGATGGTTTGCGAGATGCCTTGGACCCGAAGGGAAACCGATGAGCGACGTGCTTTCCTTCACCGACCTGCGGGTGCGGTTCCGCACCGAGGACGGCGTCACCGACGCGGTCCGGGGGATCAGCTTCGGCATCGCGCCGGGCGAAATCCTCGCCGTGGTCGGCGAATCCGGCTCCGGCAAGAGCGTCACCGCGATGTCCGCGCTCGGGCTGCTCCCGCCGACCGCCGACGTCACCGGCGGCATCGCGCTGGAGGACCGCGAACTGCGCGGGCAGGACCTGCGGCGGGTTCGGGGCAAGGAGATCGCGATGATCTTCCAGGAGCCGATGACCTCGCTCAACCCGGTCTTCACCATCGGCTGGCAACTCGTCGAGGCGATCCGGCTGCACACCGATGTGCCCGCCGAACAGGCCCGCGAACGCGCCGTGGAACTGCTCGACGTCGTCGGGATCCCGGAGCCGCGGCGAAGGCTGAAGCACTACCCGCACCAGCTCTCCGGTGGGCAACGCCAGCGGGTCATGATCGCGATGGCGCTGGCCTGCGAACCCAAGGTGCTCATCGCCGACGAACCGACCACCGCGCTCGACGTGACGGTGCAGGCCGAGATCCTGGAGCTGCTGCGCGACCTGCGCGAACGCCTCGGTATGACGATCCTGCTGATCACCCACGACATGGGCGTCGTCGCGGACCTCGCCGACCGGGTGGTGGTGATGTACCGCGGCGAGGTCGTAGAGCAGGCGCCGGTGGAGCAGCTGTTCAGCGCACCCGAGCACGAGTACACCGAAGCACTGCTGGCCGCCGTGCCACGCCTTGAAGTCGGTGAGAGCACCGAGTCGGAGCCCGCCGAGCCGGTGCTGCGGATCGAGGACCTGGTGGTGAGCTACGCGGGGCACCGCGCGGTGGACGGGGTGTCGCTGCACATCGAGCGCGGCGAAGTCCTGGCGCTGGTGGGCGAATCCGGCTCCGGCAAGACGACCGTGGGCAAATGCGTGGCCCGGTTGGTGACCCCGGCGGACGGCCGAATCGTGCTGAACGGCCAGGACATCAGCCACCTGCCCGCTCGCCAGCTCCGCGCGGTGCGGCGCAACATCGGCATCGTCTTCCAGGACCCGGGCTCCTCGCTGGACCCCCGGATGAGCATCGCGGACAGCATCGCCGAACCGCTGCGCCTGCACCGGGTCGCCCGCGGGCGCGAACTCGACGACCGCGTCGACACCCTGCTCGACGCCGTGGAACTCGGTGCAAAGATGCGTCGCCGTTATCCGCACGAGCTCTCCGGCGGACAGCGCCAGCGGGTGAGCATCGCGCGTGCCCTGGCGCTGGAACCGGAGCTGCTGATCGCCGACGAGCCGACCAGTGCGCTGGACGTGTCGGTGCAGGACGCGGTGCTGGAGCTGCTCCAAGCACTGCAGGCCAAGCTCAACTTCAGCTGCCTGTTCATCAGCCACGACCTCGCGGTGGTGAACCTGCTCGCGCGCCGGGTCGCCGTCATGCACCAGGGAAAGGTCGTGGAGCAGGGCAATCGGGCCCAGGTGCTCGGCGACCCGCAGCACGCCTACACCCAGCGACTCCTGGCCGCTGCGCCAGTGCCGGACCCGGTGCGCCAGCGCGAGCGTCGGCTCGCGTCCCGATGAGGCAAACGAAACCGCACCGCGCCGCTTGATGTGGGCGCGGTGCGGCATTGGTTCGGGTCAGTCCTCGGCGCGATGACGTCGAGCCCGGCTGCGTGGTCCGGGACCGGTGCGAACCGCCTTCTTCGGCTCGGGCTGCGTCGCCCGGTCGACCGGTTCTGCCAGCGCTGCGGCGAACTCGGGCGGAGCGCTGGGGCCCCAGTTGCGGTCTTCTGGGTCTATCAGAGTTTTTCGCAGCTCGGTGTAGATCGGCGTCGAGTCCACTGCTACCCCCGTTCTGACGGTCGACTCGGAGGCTACCTGCGAGTCCGGGGCGAATCGCGACGACGAAGCAGGACCACACGAAGGTGGACATCGAGCTGGCCCGCCGAGCAGGTGCGCGGGGATGGCCCGGAACCTGCCTCAAGATCAGCTCTGACCTGGTGTTTTGTTGTTTTGTGGGGGGTGGTGTGTGGGGGTGTTTGGGGGGTGTGTAGATTTATTCAGGTCAGCGCGACACGGGCCGGGAAAATAGCCGGGCCGGGCGCGGCGTGGGTCTGC